>JAZQTY010000213.1:0-5175 GCA_045631025.1 Eubacteriales bacterium | reverse complement strand
CACTTGTCGTCAGCAACTCCGAATGTATTTACGGCAATTCCCGTACCGAGGTCGATATATTCCCGTCCCTCGTCATCGTAGACGATCGAGCCCTTGCCGCCCGTTATACAAACGGGAAATCTTGCGTACGTTGGAGCAACGTACTTGTTATCAAGTTCTTTTATATTCATAAATTACACCGAAAATTATTTAGGATATTTCTTACCGGAAACGAACATCGTTCCCATACCTTCGTCCGTAAGAGTTTCAATAAGAATAGAGTGCGGAACGCGTCCGTCGATTATAAATACCTTATTAACTCCTCGTCTTATCGACTCGATGCAGCAGTTCACCTTGGGTATCATACCGCCGCTGATAATGCCCTCCTTCATAAGTTGAGGAGCGTCACTCACACATATCTTCGAGATGAGCGTTGAGGGGTCGTTCTTATCTTTGAGAATACCCTCGATATCCGTCATGGAAATCAAACACTCCGCCTTAAGCTCGCCGGCAATACGCGCCGCCGCAGTATCCGCGTTTATGTTGTAGGTGTTTCCCTCGTCGTCACAGCCGACGGTGGAAATTACGGGAATATAGCCCTTGTCGAGCACGTCGAGTATAGGCTCGACGTTAACGTCGGTCACCTCACCGACGAAACCAAGCTCCTCACTTATCCGTGCCGCCTTTATCATATGTCCGTCGACACCGCAAAGACCGATTGCCTTACCGCCTTTATTCTGAATAGTATTTACAAGATTCTTGTTGATCTTACCCGCAAGCACCATCTGAACGATCTCAACCGTTTCCTTATCGGTAACGCGCAAGCCGTTGAGGAACTCCGTCTTTTTGCCTACCTTCGTAAGCATATCGGTAATTTCGGGACCGCCGCCGTGTACGAGCACGACCTTGATGCCGATGAGCGCAAGCAGGACGAGGTCACCCATGACCGCCTCCTTAAGCTCCTCGTTTATCATAGCGTTTCCGCCGTACTTTACCACGATTATCTTGTCGTAATATTTCTTTATGTACGGGAGAGCCTCGGTAATAACCTCGACTCTTTGCATATTGTTAATTTCCATTTTAAATCTCCAAATTAAGTTCTGTAGTCGCCGTTTATCTTTACGTAGTCGTAGGTGAGGTCACAGCCCCAGGCTACTGCCTGTCCGTCGCCGTCGCCAAGACCGATAAGTATCTGTATTTCATTCTCAACGAGTATCTTTTTAGCAAGCTCCTCGGAGAATTCAACGCCCGCTCCGTCGCGGCAGACGTTTATCTCACCGCCCACGGACTTAAAGGTCACGCTTACCTTGGTTACGTCAACGTCAGCGCCGCTATATCCGATAGCGCAAAGCACGCGTCCCCAGTTGGCGTCAGCACCGAACATAGCCGCCTTAAATAGTGACGAGCATATAACGGATTTCGCAACGACTCTTGCGTTATCTTTGTCTTTAGCGCCCTCGACCACACACTCAAGAAGCTTGGTAGCTCCCTCTCCATCAGCCGCGATAGAACGGCAAAGATGTGAGGTAACTGCGTGAAGCGCCTCGCAGAATTTCTCAAAATCGGCGTTCTCCTCGGAAATGAGCGTATTTCCAGCCATTCCGTTCGCGATAACCGAAACCATATCGTTAGTGGAGGTGTCTCCGTCAACGCTTATCATGTTAAAGGAATCGACTACGTCGCGAGAGAGCGCGGTTTTCAGCATATCCGAACTGATAGCGCAGTCGGTGGTAACGAATACGAGCATGGTAGCCATATTGGGATGGATCATTCCGCTTCCCTTTGCAATACCGCCCATTCTGCATTCAACTCCGCCAATCTCGAAGGACATCGCAATCTCCTTCTTCTTTACGTCCGTCGTCATGATGCCCTCGCAAGCCAAGTCGCAATGATCGCCGAGTCCCGCGACAAGCTCCTTCATACCGTCCGCGATGGGAGCGATATCAAGAGGTTGTCCAATAACGCCCGTAGACGCTACTATTACGTCGTTTGCGCGAATATTCATTTCCTTTGCGAGAAGCTCGCAGGTCTTCGTCGCGATCTCAATTCCGTTTGCGTTGCAGGTGTTAGCGTTTCCGCTGTTACAGATCATAGCCTGTGCCACGCCGTCGGAAATATTTTCCTTGGTAACGGTAAGAGGTGCGCCCTTTACGAGATTTTGAGTATAAACCGCAGCAGCGGCACCCGGTACCTCACTGAAAATAAGCGCAATATCTCTCTTGGTTCTGTTCTTTCTTATGCCGCATCTTATTCCGTTTGCGGTAAATCCCTTTGCGGCGCAAACGCCGCCGTTTATCTGCTTCATTTTTTAATCCTCAAATTACAAGTCCTTTTTCGGGAGACTCTCCCATGACTATATTCATACATTCAACCGCCGCGCCCGATGCACCCTTGCCGAGATTGTCGTAAAGCGCAACCAAAATAAATCTTTCGTCGTTTCCGTAAACGGAAATACTCATAGAATCCTTGCCAGCGAGCTCACCAGCTGACAATAAGCCGTC
Source organism: Eubacteriales bacterium (assembly GCA_045631025.1). Classification (GTDB taxonomy): domain Bacteria; phylum Bacillota; class Clostridia; order Oscillospirales; family CAG-272; genus HGM12713. The sequence goes on along the minus strand of JAZQTY010000213.1, from coordinate 2,695 downwards.
CCTGTCGGCACTCTCGACATATTTTACGATACAAGAGTTATACTTTTCTCTGTAAACTCTCTTAACGTCCTCGACGGTAAAGCCGTCAGCGAGCTGCTGTCTAAAGAGCGGTACCGTGACCTCCATGCCGCTGTAAAAGTCGGACACGATGGGAGAAAACACAGGCTCATTCTCAATTCCCGTCACGTGCTTCATTTCGGGCAGATGCTTATGCTTTTGAGATATGCCGTACTGTCTCGGATAATCAAGAAGCACGTCTCGTTCGTCGGATTCGTAATCGGCAATCATTTTTTTGCCACCGCCGCTGTATCCCGTTATCGAATGGCAGGTAAGGAGTACGTCGGGCTTAAGAATACCCGCCTCAACGAGGGGATAAACGAGAGCCACGAATCCGCTTGCGTGACATCCGGGATTTGCAATGCGCTTTGAATTTTTTATTTTCTCACACGCGTCTTTCGAAAGCTCCGGGAAACCGTAGCTCCAGCCGTCAGCCGTTCTGTGCGCGGTCGATGCGTCGATGATAACGACGTCGGGGTTTTCAACCATTGAAACAGCCTCGCGAGCCGCATCATCGGGCAGACAAAGAAACGCTATGTCGCACTCATTGAGCGCTTTCTTTCTCGCATCGGCGTTCTTTCTTTCCTCGTCGGAAAGCAATATCAAGGATACGTCGCTACGGTCGGCAAGTCTTTCGTAAATGCGAAGTCCCGTAGTTCCCGCCTTGCCGTCAATAAAAACCTTTTTCATTTTTTCAGTTCCTCTCTTGCGTACGCTATCTGCGTTTCCACCGACGAAACGGACGTTCCGCCCTCGGAAATTCTCTTACTTACGCAAGCCTCAAGTGAAATTTCCTCGTAAAGATCCGCCTCGAACATATCGCTGTGAGCGCGGTACGCCTCCAAGGGGAGATTATCGAGAACGCATTTTTTATCAATGCACTCGGCAACTATCTGTCCTACTATCTTGTACGCCGAGCGGAAGGGCATTCCCTTCTTGGTCAGATAATCCGCAAGATCGGTCGCATTTATAAAGCCATCCTGCGCGGCGCGGTACATATTCTCCGCCTTAACTCTCATGGTCTTTATCATGGGAGCGAATATCTCAAGGCACATCTGCACGGTTTCAAGCGAATCGAATATCGCCTCCTTGTCCTCCTGCATGTCCTTGTTGTAGGCGAGAGGAAGTCCCTTAAGAGTCGTCAAGAGAGCCAAGAGATTTCCGTAGACTCTGCCCGTCTTTCCTCTTACGAGCTCCGCCATATCGGAGTTCTTCTTCTGCGGCATTATGGACGAGCCCGTGGTATAGGAGTCGTCAAGCTCGACGTATCTGAATTCCCAGCTCGACCAAAGAATGATCTCCTCGGAAAATCTTGAGAGGTGCATCATGATAAGCGAGTACGCGCTCATAAGCTCAACGCAAAAATCTCTGTCGGACACTCCGTCTATGCTGTTCACGGTTATTCCGTCAAAGCCGAGCGTTTCCGCCTCAAAGCGTCTGTCCGTGTTATAGGTCGTTCCCGCCAGCGCACAGCTTCCGATAGGCGAATAGTTCATTCTTGAGATCGCGTCGCGAACTCTCGAAATGTCACGAAGGAACATCATCGAATACGCCATAAGATGGTGACCGAAGGTGATCGGCTGCGCTCTTTGCAGGTGCGTATATCCGGGAACGATAACCGCCTTGTTCTCCTCTGCCTTGTCCGTTATTACCTCGACAAGCTCGGAAAGCAGAGCCACTACCTTCTCGGATTCCTCGCGCAAATACATACGAATATCAAGCGCTACCTGGTCGTTACGGCTTCTCGCGGTGTGAAGTCTTTTTCCCGCGTCGCCTATACGCTTCGTCAGCTCCGCCTCAACGAACATGTGAATGTCCTCACACGCCATGTCAAACTCGAGCGCTCCGCTATCGAGATCCTCAAGCACGGACAAAAGTCCGTCGGTTATTTTCTCGCAGTCAACGTCAGAAATTATCCCCTGCTTTGCAAGCATTTTTGCATGCGCAAGAGAGCCCGTTATGTCCTGCTTGTACATTTTACAGTCAAATCTTATTGAGGAATTGAAATCGTCAGCCTTGCTGTCAAGCGCCTTCGAGAACCTTCCTGCCCACATTTTTTCCATGTCTTTTTATACACGTTTTGCCCGCCGCCAAAAATTGGCGCCAGGCAAAATGCTCCTTGATTACTTATTATTGTTCTTTTCGTTTACCTGTGCCTGAACCTTTATCGGAAGTCCAAAGAGGTTGATAAATCCGGTAGCATCGGTCTGGTCGTAAACGTGATCCTCACCGAAGGTTGCGATCTCCTCGGAGTAGAGAGAATAGTCACTCCAGGCGCCCGCCTTGATGATATTACCCTTGTAGAGCTTAAGCTTTACCTTACCGGTAACCTTCTCCTGAGTCTTATCAACGAATGCGGAAAGAGCCTCACGAAGAGGTGTGAACCACTGACCGTTATATACGAGATCTGCGAAGGTTACTGCAAGCTCCTGCTTCTTGTGAGCGGTGTACTTGTCAAGGCAAAGAGTTTCAAGGTAGTCGTGTGCGGCATAGAGTATAGCTCCGCCGGGGGTTTCGTAAACACCACGACACTTCATACCGACAAGACGGTTCTCAACGATATCAAGAAGTCCGATACCGTTCTCGCCGCCAACCTTGTTGAGGTTGAGGATAATATCCTTTGCGCTCATCTTCTCAC
>JAZQTY010000212.1:0-3721 GCA_045631025.1 Eubacteriales bacterium | reverse complement strand
GACTTCTCGCAAGCATTGGCTCGCTCGTCGCAACGACGCTCGTCTGCGAGGTGCCCTTCCTTGCAAACGCATTCGGCTTTGCAAGCGTTGACTTCAAGGAATACCTCGTTGCTATCGGTCTTGGACTTGTCGTAATTCCCGTGGTTGAGATAGTTAAGCTCATTCAAAGACACGTGGGCAAAACCCGATAAAAGAAAATTGCTCTCGCCATTTTAATTGGCGCAGAATTAAGGCAAGAAACAAAACAAGCCGCTTTCACTATGTATAGTGAAAGCGGCTTGTTGTATTTAGTATTTAAAAGAAATATTTTGGGTCTGCAACCGTCAGCTTTATGATAAGCGACATATTATCGGGTTGATTTTTTTCACCGAGCGCGGCTTTGTTTCTGCGTATCTCGCCACATTTTTTACAGCGATGGATAATAATAAATCCTTTTTTTGCATCGGGCTCGGTGCGTATCGGTTCAAGCTCGCCGCGACATGGATTTGCGCGGTCTCCGGGATTTACGTCAACGTGAAGCGACCAAAGGCAGTGGGGACAGTGATTTCTTGAGGTATAGCCAAGCGGTTCAACCGTCTTGCCACAATGAACGCACGTAAACGAATCGTCGTTTTTTGTAAAACGCTTTTGCTCCATTTAGTTCTCCTTTGCAAGCTCGCCCAAAAACGCCTCAAATGCGACGCCTTCGCGCTCCAGGGTGTTGAATTGTGCGGAATATACCATAACTCGCCTTACGAAATCAGATGCGCGGTGAGCGGCTTTTTCAATATCCTCGCCGTCAAGAATTGCGCCGAGCAGAACGCAGGCGAAAAGATCACCGGTGCCGGGATAGCTTTTATTAACTCTTGGGAATTCGTAGCAGAAATATTTGCCGGTTACGTTGTTTCTGCCGCAAACGCAGAGCTTGTCCTCACCGCGGTGAAGTCCCGTGATAACCGTTTGCTTTGCGCCGAAAACGGAGAGCTTTTCACAGGTGGAGCGGCAAAAGGCGTCAAACTCACCGTTACCCATAAGCGAGGTATCAACGTAAGGTGTATCTGTCAAAAAGCAGGCCTCGGTAAGGTTAGGGGTTATAACGTCGGCGTATCTGCAAAGCTCGGATATTCCTGCCACCAGCTCGGGCGTGTAGGTGGAATAAAGCTTTCCGCCGTCACCCATTACGGGGTCAACGAGCACGAGCGTTCCGTTCTCGCGGAAGGTCTTAATAAAGCCTTTTACCTGCTCGATTTGTCCGCTACTGCCGAGAAAGCCCGTATAGATTGCGTCAAAGCGCAGCTTCAATTTGTCAAAATGGTTGCTTATTTCGTTGATCGAGTGACTCAAGTCTTCAAAATAAAGGTCGGTGAAGCCGCCCGTATGTGTGGAAAGAAGGCAGGTCGGAACGGGAACGACTTGGTTTCCCATTGCCGAAAGCGTCGGTATTATTACCGTTAGTGCGCATCTTCCAAAGCAGGATACGTCGTGTATAGCCGCTACCTTTTTGAGCGGAGATACTCCGTCAACGGATAGCGGAGGGTGTTCGTATGTCAAGATATCACTTCCAATCGTGTATGATCGTTCGGATTATTTTCCGTAAGCGGCAAGCGCTTTTTTGTCCTTGCCGTCAAGCTTTACGGTAATATCCTCGGAGATATAGTCGTAAAGACAGAGGGTCGCCATGGGGGCCTCATCGTAATTTACGTTTCCAACGTAGTAGAAATCGACGTACATGGCGAGAAGAAGCTCGGAGTCCTTAAGCTCCTTTACGTTAATTCCCGCATCGTCGAGCTGGAATACCATTCGACGGAAATTATACATGTTCTTTTGATCGGATGCGCCAAGAGTGCCGTGGCAACGAACGAGCTTAACGCTTTCGGGATCGTTGCCGAGGTTATCGTCCTCATTTTCGGGAGTCAGATCTATCGCCACCACCAACGTAAAGTCGTAGTTTTCAGCCTCACGGGCAGGAATCTCCGAAAGACCGAGATCGGCGGCGGTATATTTAAGCGTACTGTTGTTGTAGCGTATTACCGTCTGCACCTGATTGGCATCGGGAATTATTGCGTATTCGGTTATCGCAAAGTAGCCGTAATTGGTCTCGCCTCTCGTTATGCTGTTTTGTTCTTGACGGTACATATAAAGGGAATTACCCGCCTCGGCGTACGCATTTGCAAGTCTGTCGTTGGGGGAGAGAGGGTTCATGGACGCCGGATCGTTCGCGGCAAGTATTCTCCACGCAAGAAATCCTATAACGGCGGCTATAAAAAGAGAAATCAAGGCTATGCCGACTCTTTTAAGTATTTTAAAAACTGTTGACATTTTTACTCCGATTTATTATAATATAATTAAACACAAACTATTATAGCATGTTTTTGTGATATTTTCAAGTCTATTTTGCCCGATTTGGCACGAAGGAGTGACGAAATAATGAATTTATTTGAATTTATACCCCCGAAAAACAACAAAAGGCTGGGCGCGATATCGGGGATTTTGCTGTTAGGAGGAGCGCTAATGCTGCTTATCACTTATATTTTTGATGAAATTACGGGAAAGTGGATTTTTCAGCTTCTTGCGACTTGTATGTTTGTCGTGAGTATTTTTCTCGTTTCGCGCTACTTGATGAAGAATTTTATATACGCCGTCGTATCAACCGACGGCGGCAACGATTTTACCGTGACCGAGCTGCAAAATAAAAAGAAAACTACCGTTTGTAGGATTTCAGTTTCAAATATTGAAAGAGCGTTCGTAATAGAGCAGGGAGACAAGGTGAACGAGGATACGGTAAAGGCGCTTATAAAAGAAGGCAAATACAAGAGATACAACTACGGTGCCGATCTGTTCGATGAGAAGCATATTTATATTCTTGCGAACGAGTGCGGCGAGAAGGTTGCTATAAAGCTTTCGTGGGGAGAGGAGCTCGAATCATACCTTTCAATCGACGGTGAAAAATAAATATCATTAGGTAATAAATAATAACGGGGTTGTCGCGAGCGACAACCCCGTTTGAGTTTAATTACTCTTTATTGCCGTAGAGGTCAGCAAGCTTCTGAAGTCTGTCGTACTTCGCCTTTGCATTCTCCTCACCCTTGGCAAAGAGAGCCTCTGCCTTTTCGGGGAAGGACTGAACGAGACGAGCGTAACGAGTCTCGGACTTGATGAAGTCTACGTAGTTTGCAGTAGGTGCCTTGGAATCAATGGTAAGCTTGTTAGCTTCTGCCGCAGGATTGAAGCGGAACATCTGCCAGTAGCCTGCCTCAACTGCCTTCTTCATTTCGATCTGGCAGTTCTGCATTCCGCCCTTAACACCGTGCATCTCACAAGGAGCGTAGCCGATGATAAGAGAAGGACCGTTGTAAGCTTCAGCCTCGGTAAGAGCCTTGAGAAGCTGATTCATATCAGCACCCATAGAAACCTGAGCTACGTATACGTAACCGTAGGACATAGCGATCTGTGCAAGATCCTTCTTGCCGATTGCCTTACCTGCTGCTGCGAACTGTGCAACCTGACCGATCTGAGAAGCCTTGGACGCCTGTCCACCTGTGTTGGAGTAAACCTCGGTATCGAATACCATAACGTTTACGTCCTCACCGGAAGCGAGTACGTGGTCAAGACCGCCGAAACCGATATCGTAAGCCCAACCGTCTCCACCGAAGATCCATACGGACTTCTTTGAGAGGTATTCCTTCTCTGCAAGAACTGCGGGAGCTGTAGGACAGCCAGCAGCTGCTGCTGCTTCAAGCTC
>JAZQTY010000211.1:0-7751 GCA_045631025.1 Eubacteriales bacterium | reverse complement strand
TCTCGGACACTCTCGTATATTCCTCAAGAGAAAATCCGCAGATATTCGCCATAACGGGCTTATGGAAAAACTTTTTAAGCTCGGGAAGCTCGTGGTTTACCACCGCCTCAACTCCGGGATTCTGAAGTCCTACCGCGTTTATCATTCCCGCATCGCACTCCGCAATTCTCGGAGTGGGATTTCCGAAGCGAGCCTCAAGCGTCGTTCCCTTAAACGAGAAGCTTCCAAGACAGTTTATATCGTAAAGCTCGGAAAACTCCTTGCCGTAACCAAACGTTCCGCTTGCGGGTATCAAAGGGTTATCAAGCTCTATTCCACACAAAGTAACTTTAGTGTTTACCATATTATCTCCTCCTTGACGAATACGGGACCTTCTTTACAAATACGCTTGTTTCCAAGCAAGGTCTTGCAGCTGCAACCCATGCACGCGCCAAAGCCACAGCCCATTCTTTCCTCAAGGCTATACTGACCGCTCGTCTCGGTAGCGCTCGCAAGAGCCTTAAGCATGGGAAGAGGACCGCAGGAATAAACGTAGGTATAATCAACCTCTGAAAGCGCGTTCGTAACGAAGCCCTTTACTCCGTAAGAGCCGTCAACCGTCGTAACTATTACTCTGTCCGCAATCTCGGAAAATTCTTTTTCAGCAAAAATTTCAGATTTAGTATTAAATCCGAGGATTACGGTGACCTTTTTGCCCTCTGCCTTTAAGAGCTTACAAAGCTTATAAAGAGGAGGAACTCCAACGCCGCCTCCTACGAGCAGGGGCGCATCCCCCGACAAAGAGAGGTCGTAGCCGTTTCCAAGTCCCGTAAGTATATTTAGCTTCTCACCGGGACGCATAGCGCTCATTTTTTCAGTACCCACGCCGACGACCTTGTAAATGAGCGTCAAGGTGCTCTCGTCGTAGTCGCATATTGATATAGGGCGGCGAAGATACTGGCCGTCAAGCTTTACGTTGACAAACTGTCCCGCTCCCGTAATAGCGGAGGTGTCTCCGCTCATAACCATTTTATAAACGCTGTCCGTCAGGGCAACGTTGCTCTCTACCGTATAAATTACTTCCTTCATTTTCTACCTCTCTTACCTCACTTTTTTACGTACACTGCCTTGCCGCCGTAAAGTGTCAGCAAGCACTCGCCGTAAAGCTTCATTCCGTCAAAGGGCGTGCTCTTTCCCTTGGAGAGGAACTTGTCCGTATCGACCGTGAATTCCTCGTCACAGCTAAAGACGGTAAGTCCTTCGTCCGTTCCAATATCAAAGCGCCTTCTCGGATTCTCCGACATAAGCTCAACAAGCCTTTCCATCGAGATGATACCCGTCTTTACAAGCTTCGTATATATTACCGCAAATGCGGTTTCAAGACCGACGACACCCATAAGGCTCTTTTCGAGTCCCTTTCCCTTTTCCTCTGCGGAGTGCGGCGCATGGTCGGTTGCAATCGCATCTATCGTTCCGTCAACGATGCCCTCGATAAGCGCAAGCCTATCCTCCTCGGAGCGTATAGGAGGATTCATCTTGAAGCGCCCCTCCTCACGAAGATCCATATCGTTAAACACGAGATAGTGCGGTCCCGTTTCACAAGTAACGTCAACGCCCTCTGCCTTTGCGCGTCTTATAAGCTCAACGCTCTCCTTGGTGGAAATGTGGCAGACGTGATAAGGACAGCCCGTCTTTTTAACAAGCTCAATATCTCTCTTTATGGGCGCCCATTCGCTCTCCGAGCAGATTCCTCTGTGTCCGTGCGCTCTTGCATACTCGCCGTCGTGAATATATCCACCGCGAAGCAAGGAGTTTTCCTCACAGTGCGCAGAAATTATCTTTCCTGTCGCTTTGACTCTCACCATAGCGTCGAGCATCATATCCTCGGACTGCACGCCTCTACCGTCGTCCGAAAATCCAACAACGTCAGCTGCTATCGCCTCAATATCAGAAAGCGCTTCGCCCTTCTCTCCCTTGGTTATCGTACCAAACGGCAATACCGCCACGCTCGCTTTTTCCATTATCGCCTTTAACTGAACATCAAGATTCTCCCTTGAATCGGGCGTGGGAATAAGATTCGGCATGGTGCATACCGCCGTATATCCGCCGTGTGCCGCTGCCGCCGAGCCGCTTGCAATATCCTCTTTATATAAATATCCCGGCTCGCGAAAATGCACATGCACATCGCAAAAGCCGGGTAAAATATAGCAATTATTATAAACGGTAAAATCAGCAATATCGGTATCAGAGATACCGTTGCCAAGGATATTAAAGCGTTCGCCGTCAAAAACAGCATCGGTACAGATAAAAACGCCGTTTTTATACATTTTGGCATTTTTAAAAAGCATTTTCATAGCTATACCTCCAATGAACTCTTTATCTTGAATATTATATCATATTCTGTCGATGCCGTCAAGAGCGTTTGGGAAATATCCTGCGAAAAATTCTTACAAGCTTCCCCTTAACTCTTCTCATAAAAAAGAAAAATTTACGAATGGGCATCTTACACCAAAAAAATACGTAACACGAGTAAAGAAAGCCGTCCATTCTTACCGACTTTTCTTTTCTGTAAAGTCCTGAAACGTATGCAATTATCTGTTCCTTTTCTATTCCGCGCTCAAGATCGAGCTGGTTATCTCCGCACATCGTATAAGTGCCGTCGTCAAGTATTTCCATGACTCTGTGCAAAACAAATTGCCCGTTTTTACGTCGGTAAAACGCAATATCGTGTTTTTTAGCAGGAACCTCAAAGCCACGAGTCAAAACTACGGAATCTCTCGTCTGCACGATGAGAGGAAGCATGCTCGTCCCCTTCGGATACATACGAAAATCCCCGCCGCTCGCAAGCACCTCTTCTATTACGTCTATTGCATCAGCAAGATAAAATTCGCCGTTATTCAAGGATATTTGCTCCCTTTAACTCATTTATAAATTTTTCAACGTCAGCCTCGGCAACAGCCGCGTCAACATCGTACTCACCGAGAAGCGCGTCGACTATCTCCTGCTTCTCCGCTCCGACGACGAGCATATCCCAAATAAACTTGCCGCTCTCGTTGAGCTTGATTATTCCGTTGAATACTTTACTTGCCTGACCGAGTGCAACCACTACGTACTGTCCGGCGATTTCCTTTGCAACAAATCCATTCTTTATTTTCATTTTTCTTTCCTCACGTTTGTTTTTATTTCATTCCGTTATAGGCAACCTCTGCCGCTTCCTCGGAAATATTACAGCCGAGAACGTAGCAAGGCACCTCGCGGAGTGTTCTGTCAAGAAGCGGGAACAGCGCATCAACCGTTTCCATATCCGACGGAGTAAGTATCTGGTGAAATATACGCATTACCGCTTCGTCCGCGCCGATTCGCCTGATTTGATTCTGCTCTGAACGCTCAACGAAGCATATTGCCTTAAGCGGAGCTTTAGTGTTCGTCTGCCAGCCCTCCTTGCCGCACCACGGAGTTCCGTATGCGTAAAGACGTCCGTCATCCTCGAATCTTAAAATAGGCTTATCTCCGTTAACGATGTGAACGCCCTCACCGAAGTGCTTTTTCCAAAGAGCAATATGCGTAGACTTACCCGTTCCGCTCTTTGCGGCAAAGGCAAATGCTTCTCCACCGTACTCAATAACCGCACTATGAAAGAGATATGCGTTGTATTCAAGCGGCAAACGGCGGCAAATATCGCGATATATGCAGATAGCCTCGGCATATCCTCTGGAAACCGGCATCTCCGCAATACTTATTTCTGCATCTATAAGCTCCTCACTAACCGACACCTCAACGTCGACGTTATCAGTCGGCTCGCAAACGTAAGCGCTACACAGCTTCTCTACGTATTGGTATTTATTTTCAATTCGGACCGTTAGTCCTGCAATACTGATATAGAGCATATTTCCTCCTGTAAGTCCATTCATTATATTTTATCATAAATCTTCTTTTTTTTCAAGGGATATAAAGAAAATTACCGTGCAAAAAATTCCACACGGTAATTGTTTATTTTACACAAGTCAATTAAATTTTTCAATATTATCGCGAACGTACATCATCATCTTGGTCTGCAAATAATTTGCGTTGCTTACAAGATAATCTCTAACGTACTTTATCTGGAAGGGCTGAATAGCCTTCATCTTGCGAAGATTTCCTGCTATCTCATTCTCACCGTTCATCTCAAGCCCACGGCAAACGAAGTCAACGGTCTCGACAGAAGCCACCTCAAAGCATTTCCAACCTTTTTCAATATCTCTGTCCGCAAGGTCAAAAAGAAGCTTATAGGCAACCAAGGGCTTGAACGCGTCCTCCATATCAAGCTCGGGGTTATCGAGTATACCGTCCGTCCAAAGCTTTCCCTCGGAAGGAGCATACTCCGAGAAATATCTGTCCATTCTTCTGCTAACGACCTGAAGCGTAAGCTTGTCTACGCTCACGTTCTTATTCATAGAGCTGTCGTAAAGGAAGTAATTAGGCTTAACTCCCTTGCCGCCAAACCAAACGAGAAAAGCAAGCTCTGCCGCCAAAATAAGGCTGAAAACCGCAACTACTATCATCATGACCTTGGTAAGTGTATACGTAAACTCGATTGCTATACCGCATATCAGCAAAACCAAGAACAGCACGGCAAAAGCAGCACATAAAATCGTCAAAATCAAATTAAGCTTTTTCTGATTCATTATAAAACACCTCGTGAAAATATCTTACACATAATTATAACATATCAATTTATCCTTGTCAATTATTTTGCCAAAAATAAATATCCGTCCAAGGCTCTAAAATTACTGTTTTTTGGGCAACTGTATATAAAACGACGTCGTTCCGCCCTCGCTTTTTACATCAACGGTTCCGCCGTGCAGATCGGCAATTCGCTTCACTATAGCAAGTCCTATTCCGTTACCCTCGGAAGAATGAGACTCGTCTGCCTGATAAAACTTACGCCAGATTTTTTCGAGCTTGTCTGCGGGGATATCCTCTCCCGTATTGCTGACGCATACGGTAAGAATTTTCTCCGTGCTTTGAATATCTATTGAAACGACTCCGCCGTGCGGAACGAATTTAACTGCGTTATCAATAAGATTTATCCATATCTGCTTGAGCATCTCCTCGTTCCCCTCAACGGTATACTCGTCAAAATCAAGCTGAAGATCAATATTCTTCTTCTCCCACTTGTTTTCAAGGAGCAGAACGGACGAGCGCAGCTGCTCGGAAAGATTGAATTCGGAGATCTCCGTCAATATCGTCTGATTTTCAACCTTGGTCAGGTTCAGCACGTTGGTCGCCATGTAGGAAAGGCGCATCGACTCCTCCTCAATAGCGTTAAGATACTGTATTCTCTGCTCCTCCGTGAGATCTCCGCGCTTTAAAAGCTTTGCAAAGCCGGCTATGGATACGATAGGAGTCTTGACCTCGTGAGAAAAATTGTTTATAAAGTCGCTACGAAGCATCTCGGTCTTTTGCAGTTCCTCCGCAAGCTTATTAAAGCTGTCGCAAAGCTCAACCATAGCAGGTGCCTTGCCGAACGGCTTTCCAAAGCTCATTCTTACGTTAAAATCACCCTCGGCAAGCCTATTCATATTATTTATCCAACGGTTTACCGGCTTCAAGGGAATTTTACCAATAAGAAAAGCGCCCGTAAGTCCGATTATCGTACTGATAACCGTCATAAAAAGAATTATATATCCCGAATCGGGACCGTCAATGCTTCCGATTGCTCCAAATCGTGCAAGAAGATAAACAGTCAGCGACGCAATAGCAAGCGACGCCAAAAGCACAAACAATACGACAAGCGTAAAGGAGAGTGTCAGCGAAAAGCGCTGCTTTTTTATCTTTTTTTTGAGTCTTAACGTAGACAGCTTCATCTGCGGGATTTTTTTCATACCTTTTTCACCGCCTTGTAGCCCAGACCTCGCACGGATTCAATTTCAAATTCCGTCCAGCCTTCAAATCTCTTGCGAAGTCTACCTATGTGAACCGTAAGGGTTTCCCAACCGGTATCACTGTCACTGCCCCATATCTCATCCATAAGCTGTATACGCGTAAATATCTTGCCCGGATAGGAAAGAAGCTTATATAAGAGCAAAAATTCCTTTTGAGGAAGCTCCTGCAGCTCCTCGCCGCGCGTTACGGTAAAGGAATCGTAATCTAAAACCACCTCTCCGACGACGATCTTTCTCTCGTTCGCTATCTTTGCTCGGCGCAAAAGTGCCTTTATTCTGTAAAGCATTTCCTCGTCGTCAACGGGCTTCGTTATGTAGTCGTCCGTACCGACCATAAAGCCCTTATGCTTGTCCGCAGGAAGCTGCTTTGCAGAAACCATGAGTATGGGCAAATTGTTTTGAGCCTCGCGCAAAATCCGCGTAAATTCGTAGCCGTCCATACAAGGCATCATTATGTCGAGCACCACTAAATCTATATGCTCTTTGTCCATAACGCGCAGAGCGTCCTCACCGTTGGTAGCGGTGGTAACGGTATAATTTGCGTTTTCAAGCACGGCCTTAAGAAGAATACGAGTATTTTTGTCGTCGTCAACAACAAGTATATGAAACATAAACTCACCTCATTTGTGTTGATTTACGTAATTTGTCATACATATTATACCATTCTCCACAGCCTTTGTCAAGGAATACGGCAATTTCAACACAAAAGCAACCTCATTTTAATTAGATATTTTGTATAACGTATTGATATTTTTTGCAATCTATGATATAATTCAAGCATAAGACTTACCGCTCTTATATAAATTATTTAAATGAGACTTTTTTCACACAGGTAAAAGGAGAAAAAATGAAAAATCTTGACGCTTCAAAAAAGAACTGTAAATTTCCAATCGGTGCCGTATTTGCAATCCTTGCAGGCTTTGCGGTTGGAATTAACATTATGTTGTATATTATCCAAAGAACCGCATTTTCTATCGTTATCTTTCAGCAGGGCGGCTTCAGTAATCTACTCGGTTCGGGTATATATACCGGTTTATTCCTCATAGAGCAATTCATATTTATGGTATCGCTCTTTGGTCTCGGCGCAGCTCTTTTACTAAAGCAAAGAAAAATGCTGCTTTTAGCAATTCCGATTGCAATGATATTCAGTTGCTTTATCGCCATATCTTGCTACATGTTTGATATGTTGAGTATGATTCAACCGAATTTTGTTTCAGTTCTAAATTCCGCAATATGCATGTTTGCATACGTTCTGATTGCACTCTCCTGCTTAATTTTAGCAGTAATTATAATTTCAAACTGCCGTAACAATAAAAACAAACTTTCTTTTTTAACTTGGATATCCCCAATACCCGCAATTTTCGGACATTTGATTTTATTCATTAGCTCGATAATTGGTTTTTCGTCTAGTATGCAATTTTTTATCCGTTATTCCGAACATTACGACGAAATTCTCTACCCCTCATCAGTCCTACTGGGCAGCATACGTTCTATCCTTCACTTTTCATTTTTCGGCATTCTTTTCGCCCTTACAATTTTCTTTGTCGCAAGGTGGATAACAAATCCCGAAAAAAAGTCCTCGCAAATCGAAGAGGCTGACTCCGAGAAAATATCAGAATAAAAATATAGCCCACCGCTTACAAGCGGTGGGCTATATTTTTGCCTATTATATTTAACAAAAAAGAAAAAGGGATACAAACGTATCCCTTGATGTCGGCTACGACCTATTTTCCCGGGCCGTCTCCAGCCAAGTATTTTCGGCACAGCAAAGCTTAACTTCCGTGTTCGGAATGGGAACGGGTGGACCCTTTGCGTTAAAATAACCGACTATGTGTCAGCGTTGACCTA
>JAZQTY010000210.1:0-3713 GCA_045631025.1 Eubacteriales bacterium | reverse complement strand
GGTATTATAACCGTAAGCATTCGAGGAATGTACGGCAGTATCGGAGAGGCATTGCGACATGCGGCATTTAACGTGGCATCTATAATATCTACGACAGGATTTTCAACGACAGACTTTGCGGCGTGGCCTACTGTTGCGTGTATCATTCTTGTGCTGCTTATGTTCATCGGAGCATGCGCGGGAAGCACGGGCGGCGGAATGAAGGTCTCAAGATTTATCATACTCATAAAGGGCGCGCGCAAGGAGCTTAAAAGCATGATCCACCCAAGAAGAGTTCAAAAGGTGACGGTCGATTCAAGAGAGGTCGAGTCAGAGGTCGTGCGCTCGGTAAATGCATATATCGCAGTTTACGTTATTGTTTTCGCCGTGTCTACATTGCTCATTGCCTTTAACTGCAAAGATGTGGTTACAAGCTTTACCGCAGTTGCGGCAACCATTAACAACATAGGTCCAGGCCTTTCGGACGTCGGTCCTATGGAAAACTTTTATTTCTTCTCGGTACCCTCCAAGCTCGTGCTTATATTCGATATGATCGCGGGCAGACTTGAGCTTATTCCGATGCTCATTTTGTTCTCTCCGTCTACGTGGAGAAATAAGTAATAATTCTTAAAGCTTCATAAAAAAGCAACCGAGCAAGGCGTTTTAAGCCTTGCTCGGTTGCTTTTCCGTATTGTGGTATTACAATGTAAAAAACGTTTTAATTGCTTTTATTGCCGTTCCGTTCTCGTACTCGCGGACCTCGCCGAGGGCGAAGAATTCGCCCGTAGGAGCGCAGAGGCGCACGCGCGTGCCAAGCGGCAGATCTGTGCGTATTTTCTTTTGGTATATCTCGCAGCCGCTTGCGCAAAGTCGGTAATAAAACTCTGGCAGGACTATCCTCTCAAGCTCTGAAAAGAGGGCTTCAGTCGGGATGAGCGCCGCGATTTTCTGCTCGTCCGTCATTTCGTTCAGCTCCTCAAGCGTGAGGGCTTGTTCAAGGCTAAATCCGCCTGCCGCACTTCGAGTCAGCGTTGCCATAACGCCGCCGCAGCCGAGAGCACTTCCAATGTCCGCGCAAAGCGTTCTGATATAAGTTCCCGACGAGCATTCAACCGTCAAGATATAATCCGAGGGGCTGTCGGTTGGTGTGACGTCGAGCCTGTAAACGGTTATCTGTCGAGGGGCGCGTTCTACCGTCTTGCCCTCTCTCGCAAGGTCGCAAAGCTTCTTGCCGCCTACTTTAAGCGCGCTGTACATGGGCGGTATCTGTTCGATTTCTCCAATAAAGTGTCTTGCAATCTCGGCTACCGTTTCGGCAGAGGGCAGCTTATCGCTCTGCGAGAGAATTTTGCCCGTCACGTCCTCTGTGTCTGTCGTGATACCGAGCCGCAGCGTTGCAACGTAAGCCTTTCTGTCGGCAGAGAGGTATTCCGCAGCCTTTGCTGCGCGTCCTACGAGCATGACGAGGACTCCGTTTGCCAAGGGATCGAGCGTGCCCGTGTGTCCCACGCGCTTTGTTTTATAAAGACGTCGTAGCTTGTAAACTGCATCATGCGACGTAATTCCCGTGGGTTTGTTGAGTATAAGTATGCCCGACGGCTCTGCGAATTGAGTAGTTGACATACGTTTTCCGTCCTTATTTTATAATTATTTCGTCAAGCGATCTTTTGGGAACGTAGTGGACGTTGTTTTCGTCTCGGTAGTATTTTACGCCTTTTGACGTATCTGTAAGCACTACCTTTTCCTCGGGTGCTCCGAGTGCCAAAATAAGAGCGGGCTCAAGATTTTCGGGCAGAGAGAGAAGCTCTCTTACGGCATCTGCCGATGCCGAGCCTATCATACAGCCGCCAAAGCCCTCGTTTGTTGCCGAGAGCATAATTGTCTGCGCGCAAATTCCGATGTCCATATAGAAAATCGACTTTAGGGGAGCAATCGTGTGGTCGTGGCACATAACGATAAACGTTGTCGGCTCGTGACCGTCGGGCGGTAGCTTTATGCCGAGGGAGCCTGCCCAGTAGGTAAGGGGAAGAAGCTCCGCTATGCCCTCGTCGGAATCTATTATCATATATTTTATAGCCTGCAAATTTCTTGCGGAGGGGCAGTGAGATGCATTAAGTATCCACGCTTCAAGTCGCTCGCGCGGGATTTTCACCCCGGGCTTGAATTCTCTGTGGCTTCTGCTTTCGTCAATAAGCTGTTTCAGATCGAGCATAGTTTACTCCTATAAATTTTCTATTAAAGCTTTGCCCAAACGCTGCAAATGGATACGCCCTTTTCGGAAAAGTTCTTTTCGTATTCCGTCATGACGTTGTCCTTTGCCTCGGGCTCGTTGTGCAGGTCGCGAGTCTGCCAAAGAACGGTAGCGCCGAACGCCTCAAGCTCCTCAAGCGTGAAATCGAAAAGACCTACGTTGTCCGTCTTGAGCTTCAAAATTCCTTCGGGCTTCAACAGCTTTTTGTATATTTCAAGAAAGCCCCTGTGGGTGAGGCGGCGCTTTGCGTGACCGGACTTCGGCCACGGATCGCTGAAATTCAGATAAATGCAGTCAAGAGATGCGGGCAGAACATTCTCGGAGAGATTTTTTGCGTCTCCGATAATAAAGCGCAGGTTGTCGCGCTGACGCTCGTTCGTGCGAGCCTTCGCTTTTTCAAGCGCGATACAGCACACGTCCGCGACCTTTTCGACAGCAACAAAGTTTACGTCGGGGTATTTTTCCGACATGCCGCAAGCAAAGTTGCCCTTGCCGCAGCCAATCTCCATATGCAGGGGGCGCTTATCTGCGAAAACGCCGTCAAAGCCCTCGCGAAGAATCTCTATATTTTCAATAAGCAGCTCGGCGCAGGCACAAATGCGCTCCGCGCCGTGCTTTTTCTTTCTTACTCTCATAAAATCAAACGTTGAAGCGGAAGAGAACGATATCTCCGTCCTTCATAACGTAGTCCTTTCCTTCACTTCTGTAAAGACCTGCCTCGCGAGCGGCGTTCATGCTGCCGCACTTGACGAGGTCGTCAAAGGAAACGATCTCCGCGCGGATAAAGCCGCGCTCAAAGTCGCTGTGAATTTTTCCTGCCGCGCCGGGAGCTTTGGTTCCGCGCGTAATGGTCCAGGCTCTTACCTCCTGCGGACCTGCCGTCAGGTAGCTGATAAGACCGAGCAGCGAATAGCTTTCCTTGATAAGTCTGTCAAGTCCGCTTTCTTTGATGCCGAGATCCTCGAGGAACATCTCCTTTTCCTCGCCGTCAAGCTCTGCAATCTCTGCCTCAAGCTGTGCGCAAACGGCAATTACGCCCGCGTGCTCACGCTCTGCCTGCGCCTTGAGTGCCATGTAGTCGGAGTTGTCGGTGGGCTCGTCGCTTACCTCGTCCTCGCTTACGTTTGCAACGTAAATTACGGGCTTCATGGTGAGCAGAGGGGTGTCGTAAAGGTATTCGCGCTCGCTCTCGTCGAGATCGACCTCGCGCGCGCACTTACCGTCGGAGAGAGCGGCGTGGAGCTTTTCAAACAGGGCAAGCTCCGCTGCGAGTGTCTTGTCGCCCTTCATAGCCTTCTTCGTGCGATCGATTCTGCGCTCTACCATTTCGATATCAGAGAAAATAAGCTCAAGATTGATAGTTTCGAGGTCGCGAAGGGAGTTTATATTGCCGTCAACGTGAACGATATTTTCGTTTTTGAAGCAACGCACGACGTGTACGATAGCGTCAACCTCGCGAATATGCGAGAGGAACTTGTTGCCG
>JAZQTY010000209.1:0-4860 GCA_045631025.1 Eubacteriales bacterium | reverse complement strand
CTACGACCCGACTTCGCAAACAACTTCCGTCTCCCCGAGGCGCCTGAGATCGCGGCAAATTCCTTTAAGACCGCGCTTATCGACCACCACATCAAAAAGGAAGAATTCGAGGAAGAGCCTCAACTCGTATATATCGACCCGTCCGCATCGTCCACCTGCGAGCTTATCAGCGAAATACTTGAATTCAGTATTCCCGTCGGAACGCTCCGCAAGGAGGAAGCAAACGTGCTTATGTCGGGTATAATGGTAGATACGCAAAACTTCACCCGTACCGTCGGTACGCGTACCTTTGCGGCGGCGCTTTATCTGCGTTCGGCAGGAGCGAGCACGGAATACGCCCGCACCTTCTTCGACCAAGAGTTTGATGACTATCACTTCGAGGCACTTTTCGGAACAAACGCCGAAATATACGGCGAGCAGATCGCAATTACCGTCAGCGAGGGCACAGGCTCTCCGAACGACAGAGTAGCTGCGGCAAAGGCAGCTGACAAGCTTTTGGCTGTCAAGAACGTCAACGCGGCGTTCGCGCTCGTAACGATAGGCACGACGGTCCATATTTCGGGACGCTCGAACGGAAAGCTGAACGTTCAGCTCATACTCGAAAAAATAGGCGGCGGCGGTCACTTCGACGTTGCCGGCGCGGCAATTCGCGAGTCGGAGCTTGACGCCGCAAAGACGATGCTGATAAACGCTATCGACGAATATATCAAGGAAAACAAGATCGGAAAATAATATAACCGCAGTAAAACCCAAAGGAGAATAGAAAAATGAAAGTAATTTTAACACAGGACGTTAAAGGTCAGGGCAAAAAGGATCAGATAGTCGACGTTTCGGACGGATACGCAAGAAACTTCCTCTTCCCCAAAAAGCTTGCAAGACCTGCTGACAATACCGCAATAAACGACGTAAAGAACAAGGAAGCCGCAAAGCAGCACAAGATCGACGTTGAAAGAGAAAACGCAAGAGATATCGCAAAGCGCCTTGAGAGCATTACCGTTAAATTTGAATACGCCGCAGGTCCCGACAAGAAGCTTTACGGCTCGGTCACCTCAAAGGATATCGCGGAAGCGCTCAAGCGTGACTTCGGCTTGGATATAGACAAGAGAAAGATAACCCTCAAGGAAAACATAAAGTCCTTCGGCAGCTTCTCCGCCGACGTCAAGCTCTATACTGACGTTTCGGGCAAGATAAATATAACCGTAACCTCAAAGAACTAATTTTTTCAAGGAAGTAAAAAAATGAACGATGAACTTCTGAAAAAGCTACCCTTCTCGCTCGTAACGGAGCAGTCACTTCTCGGCTCGATAATAATCGCGCCGGAGGTGCTTGACGAGGTAGTTCAGATAATAACGCCCGACGACTTTTATATTTCCGAGCATACGCAGATTTTTATGACTCTAAAGGAGCTGTTCGTCAACAGCCGAGATATAGATTTCGTAACTCTCGTCGACGCGCTCGTGACCAAGGGCGTCTATAACGAGGCGGGCGCAACCGACTATATAACCCAGCTCGTGCATAAGGGCAATAACGCCCTCAACGTAAAGGATTACGCAAAGATAATCAAGGATAAGAGTCTGCTCCGAAAGCTTATCGGTGTTTGCGACGAGATTTCGGAAAAGGCTTACAGCGAGGAGGGCGAGGCGGCGCATCTCGTCGACTACGCCGAAAGCCTCGTGTTTGATATCGCGCAGGGCAGAGATTCCAAAAACTTCCGTCACATCAGTGACGTCATAAACGAGGTCTATCAGAATCTTCACAAAATGTCCGAGGGAGACGCGGCGCAGGGCACGAAAACCGGATTTTCCGGTGTGGACAGCGTCCTTGCCGGAATGGGCAACTCCGACCTCATTCTTATCGGAGCGCGTCCCGGTATGGGTAAGACCTCCTTTGCGCTTAATATTGCTACCAACGTAGCCGTACAGTCCAAAAAGACGGTTTGTATTTTCTCGCTTGAAATGTCTGCCGAGCAGCTCGTAAACAGAATTATCTCGAGTGAGGCAATGATAGACAGCGTAGCCTTGCGTACTGGCAAGCTCGACGCCAAGCAGTGGAATGATATCGCAAAAACCACCACGCAGCTCGCAGGCTCGAATATACTCATAGACGATACCACGGGTATGACGGTCACGGGTATGAAGGGTAAATTACGACGCGTTAAGGACCTTGGGCTGGTAGTCGTCGACTACCTCGGACTTATGCAGAGCGATAAGAGAATAGATAACCGCGTAAACGAGGTTGCCGAGATATCCAGAAACCTGAAGATCATGGCAAAGGAGCTTAACGTTCCCGTTATCTGCTGCGCCCAGCTTTCCCGTGGTCCCGAATCCAGAACGGACAAGCGCCCCATGCTTTCCGACCTTCGTGACTCCGGAGCTATCGAGCAGGACGCGGACGTAGTAATCTTTCTTTACAAGGACGATTATTATGATAAAAAGGACACGGACAACGACGAGGGCTGTATCGCCGAGGTCATCGTTGCCAAAAACCGTCACGGCTCTACCAAAACGGTCAAGATGGGCTGGATAGGACGGTACACCAAGTTCCGCACTATTGCCACCGACGTAGGCGAGGCACCGTAATGAACGCTCTTATTCCCAAAAAGTTCACCTCCCCGTCGGATATCGTCGGAGTAAGCAAGGACGCGCCCATTCTCGTAGCCTTTTCGGGCGGCGCGGACTCAACGGCGCTTTTGTATATGCTCGCCGCCTATGCAAGGGATAACGGAGGCAGGATATACGCCGCGCACGTCAATCATATGATAAGAGGAGAGGAAGCCGACCGCGACGAGCAGTTTTGCAGAAGCTTTGCCGAATCGCTCGGCGTTGAGCTTTTCGTCTGCCGACGGGACGTGCCGAGTCTTGCTCGCGAGACCTCGCAGAGCATCGAGACCGCCGCAAGGCAGGCGCGATACGACTTCTTTGACGGCATTATGCAGGAGCACGGTATCAGGGTACTCGCAACGGCGCATAACGCAAACGACAATTTAGAAACCATCATATTCAATATCTGTCGCGGATGCGGTCTTTCGGGCGTTTCGGGTATCCCCGAGAGCCGTCCGTGCAAGCACGGCACGGTGGTGCGCCCCATACTTTCCATGAGTCGCGCGGAAATACTTGACTTTTGCCGCGAAAATTCACTTGCTTATGTAACGGACTCCACCAATACGGACACGGATTATACGCGAAATAAAATACGAGCGCAAATCATACCTGCGCTGACCGAAATAAACGGCTCCGCAGTAGAAAACGCGGCAAGGCTTTCCGAGGCTCTGCGCGAGGACTCGGCGTGCCTTGAAAGTCTTTCGGATTGGTTTTTTGAAGAAATGAACGACGACGGCTCGTTTGAGTTAGAGAAGCTTCTCGGCTCACCCTCCGCTGTCACGAGCAGAGCTATATGCTCGCTTTACAGAGCGGTATCGGGCGGCGCATCCCTCGAGGCGGTACATCTGTACGGTATTCGTGAGCTTTGCAAAAAGGGCGTCCCGCACTCCCGCATCAACCTCCCCGCAGGAATCGACGCGAAGATAGAAAACGGCAGACTTTATATAGTAAAGCACGAGGAAGCGCCTCTGCCGCCGAAGGATTTTTGCGTTACGCTTGAGGATGGAGAAAATTTCCTTTCAGAGATAAATGCGAAAATAATCATAGGAAATTCACAAAGCGACATAAATATTTACAAAAAATCAATACTGTTGTATTTAGATTCTGATAAAATATGTGGTGTTCTTAAAGCCAGAAGCAGAATGGCGGGAGACAAGATACGCGTAAACGGCGTTAATAAGCAGCTCAAAAAGCTGCTTACGGACCTTCATATTCCGCTGTCTCTGCGTTACCGCCTGCCCGTCGTGGTCGACGACTGCGGCGTAGTTGCAGTTCCCTTTGCGGCAGTGCGCGACGGAGCAAAAGCCAAGAACGAGCAAGACTGTATAAAATTACAATTTATTCTTAACTGAACGACTCAAATCAAAAACGGCAAGGCGAGCTCTTGACTCTTAATCGGGAGCGCCGCGCCGATCACACAGCAATTTTCTATACGGAGAGTTTTAAATGAAAAATAAAAAAAGTAACATTAAGGTTCTGATCTTCTACGTAATACTCATCGGAGCGATAATACTCGCGCTCTCGCTGATGTTTACGAAGCGTGAGGATACCACGGAGCTCAAAAATTACAGTGAGGTAGTCGATTACTTCCGCGCAGACGCAGTAAAGGATTTCACCGTGAACGAGGATAATTACATCACGATGAGCGTTTACGACAAGGCGGAGATCGAAAAAATAAAGAGCGGGGATGCGGACGCAAAGCCCATCGAGCAGCTTGATACCAAGACCGTAGGCTTCCGGCTCCAAAGTCTTGAGCTGTTTATCAACGACTGCGGCACGTATTACGCAGACAAGGATAATCCCAACTCCAATCTCGTATCCTATAACATCGATCCCCCGATGGTTCTTCCTTGGTGGGTATCGCTGCTTCCCTACGCTATACTTATAATCGCAGGTATAGTTATTTGGATAATCGTTATGAAGAACGCAAACGGCGGAGCGGCAGGAAAGATAAATTCCTTTGGTAAGGCGCGAGTTAAAACTCCGCAGGACGATAAGAACAAGGTCCTCTTTGCCGACGTTGCGGGCGCAGACGAGGAAA
The DNA here is from genome assembly GCA_045631025.1 of Eubacteriales bacterium. Classification (GTDB taxonomy): domain Bacteria; phylum Bacillota; class Clostridia; order Oscillospirales; family CAG-272; genus HGM12713. Next base: position 219 of record JAZQTY010000209.1, on the reverse strand, counting down.
AGGAGGAGCTTCGCGAGGTCGTTGACTTCCTTAAGGCTCCCGACAAGTTTACGCACCTCGGCGCAAAAATCCCCCACGGAGTGCTTCTCGTAGGCCCTCCCGGTACGGGTAAGACGCTGCTCGCAAAGGCAGTTGCGGGAGAAGCGGGCGTTCCCTTCTTCTCGATCTCGGGCTCTGACTTCGTTGAAATGTACGTTGGTGTTGGTGCATCCCGCGTTC
>JAZQTY010000208.1:0-2816 GCA_045631025.1 Eubacteriales bacterium | reverse complement strand
TTTGTTTTTGCTCCCATGGTGCATTGGCCTGAGGTAATGGTCAGCTTCGACAGTACCGATAAGGTGCTCTTTTCTGCCGATGCCTTCGGCAAATTCGGTGCTCTTGATGCCGAGGAGGACTGGGCTTGCGAGGCAAGACGTTACTATATCGGCATAGTCGGGAAGTACGGCGCGCAGGTGCAGAGCCTTCTTAAAAAGGCGGCAAATTTGGATATCGAGATAATCTGCCCCTTGCACGGACCTATTCTTACGGAAAATCTCGGATATTATCTCGGTCTTTATAACACGTGGTCGAGCTACTCCGTTGAGTCCGAGGGTATAGTTATCGCTTATACCTCTGTTTACGGAAATACGAGAAAGGCAGTAAACCTGCTCGCTGAAAAGCTTAAGGCAAACGGTTGCCCCAAGGTCGTTATTAACGATCTCGCTCGCACCGATATGGCGGAGGCTGTTGAGGATGCGTTCAGATACGGAAAGCTCGTTCTTGCGACTACCACCTACAACGCCGAAATATTCCCCTTTATGCATCAGTTTATAACGGCTCTTACAGAGAGAAACTACCAGAACAGAACGGTAGCTCTTATTGAGAACGGAAGCTGGGCGCCCGTTGCCGCAAAGGTGATGAGAGGCATGTTTGAAAAGAGCAAGAATATCACCTTCGCTGAAAATACTGTTAAGATCCTTTCTGCGCTTAACGATGAAAGCACTGCTCAACTTAACGCGCTTGCAGACGAGCTTTGCCGCGAGTATATCGCGCAGAGCCCCGAAACCGCGAACAAGAACGACCTTACGGCGCTCTTTAAGATAGGCTACGGACTTTACGTCGTTACGTCTAACGACGGCAAGAAGGATAACGGACTTATCGTAAATACCGTTACGCAGGTTACGAACACTCCCAACAGAATAGCGGTTACCATAAACAAGGACAACTATTCTCACCATATTATCAAGCAGACGGGAATAATGAATATCAACTGCCTGACTGTTGACGCCCCCTTCTCGGTATTTGAGGCGTTCGGCTTCGTAAGCGGAAGAAACGTTGATAAATTTAAGGATTGCGAGCCTCTTCGCTCGGATAACGGACTCGTGTTCCTGCCGAGATATATCAACTCCTTTATGTCGCTCAAGGTAGAGCAGTACGTTGACCTTGATACTCACGGAATGTTTATTTGCTCTGTGACGGAGGCAAGAGTTATCTCCGACAGAGAGACCATGACCTACGCGTACTATCACAGCAACGTGAAGCCCAAGCCCCAAACCGATGGTAAGAAGGGCTACGTTTGCAAGATATGCGGTTATGTTTACGAGGGTGAGGAGCTCCCCGAGGACTTTATCTGTCCGCTTTGTAAGCACGGAGCTTCGGACTTTGAGCCGATAAAGTAAAACAAATCTAAAAAAGTAAGGGCAGCCACGCAAGAAGTGCGTGGCTGTCAAAATAACGTAAATTTACGGAGAAACAGTCATGAAAAAAATTCCCGACGGTACTCTTGAGCGCGTAGCGGAGCTACGCCGACAGCTTGCCTATCATTCGGAGAGATATTACGTGGAGGACGCCCCCGAAATATCCGACTATGAATACGATATGATGTACGCCGAGCTTGTCCGCCTTGAGACGGAGTATCCCTCGCTTTACGATCCTACGTCACCGACCGTTCGAGTTGGCGGAAGAGCACTCGATAAATTTGAAAAGCATACGCACTCATTTCGTATGGATTCGCTTTCCGACGTATTTTCTTTTGAGGAAATAGAGGACTTTTGTAAGCGTATGGAAGGTCAGATAGATGCTCCCACTTATTCCGTAGAGCCCAAAATTGACGGACTTTCGGTGTCGCTTATTTATGAAAACGGAGTTTTCGTAAGGGGCGCGACCAGAGGCGACGGAGTCGTAGGAGAGGACGTTACGGAAAATCTGCGTACCGTTCATTCGATTCCACTAAAGCTCAAAGAGCCCCTTGACCTTACGGTAAGAGGCGAGGTATATATGCCGAGAGCGGTGTTTGAGAGGATCAATGCCGAAAGAGCGGCGGCGGGAGAGGCGCTTATGGCAAATCCGCGTAATGCGGCGGCAGGCTCCTTGCGCCAGCTTGATTCCAAAATAACGGCAAAGCGTAAGCTCGACATATTTATATTTAATTTTCAGGGCGGAAGCCTTTATTCGGACGGTCACGCGCCCTTGACGCATACCGAAACGCTTGACAGACTCTCAAGTCTTGGCTTTAAGGTGCTTGAGATGCGTACGGTTGCATCGAGTGCCGACGAAATTATCAGTCACGTTCAGAATATAGGCAAGGAAAGAGAATCGCTTGCTTACGACATAGACGGCGTTGTGGTCAAGCTTGATAAGCTCTCTCAAAGAGTCAGCGTGGGAGAGGGAACGAATACCCCCAAGTGGGCGGTAGCTTATAAATTTCCACCCGAGGAAAAGGAGACCGTGCTTGAGGATATAACCGTAGCGGTCGGAAGAACGGGCGTGCTCACGCCTACTGCGGTGCTTTCTCCCGTAAGACTTGCGGGAACTACCGTCAGCCGCGCTACGCTCCACAATCTCGATTTTATAAATAAGCGCGATATAATGCTCGGCGACACGGTCGTCGTGCGCAAGGCGGGGGATATTATCCCCGAGGTCGTTCGCGCAGTTACCGAAAAGCGAAAGGGAACGGAGAAAAGATTTACTATGCCCTCGGTGTGTCCGTCCTGCGGAGAGCCCGTGTTTTACGACGAAGCCGAGGCGGCAGCGGCAAGGTGCACTAACGGCGCATGTCCCGCGCAGCTTTCTCGAAGCATTGAGCATTTTGCTTCAAAGGGCGCTATGAATA
>JAZQTY010000207.1:0-6767 GCA_045631025.1 Eubacteriales bacterium | reverse complement strand
AGAACGACATGGCTACGATCCGACTTCCTTTTCTTCCTCGCCCGCATCTATAAGCATCTGTCGGTAGCCCGATGCATCAAGCACTCGCATAACGAAATCCTGCAAACTTACGTCACCGAGAAGCATATCGGAAAGCGAGTCTATCATTCGCGCAAAATCCTTTAGCCTTGGCGCGACTCTTGAAAGCGCGGCAAAGCGGTCGGCGCGGCGCATAACCTCAACGGGTGTCATTCCCTGCTCGGTCGCGATCGCGAACAGCGCTTCGACGCTCTTTGCACCAAGCGCTCGCTTCGGCACGTTTATTATCCTTTTGAGTCTTTCTCTGTCCGCGGGATTTATTATCACGTAAAGATACGCAAGCACGTCCTTGATCTCCATTCGGTCAAAGAAGCTTTGTCCCGACAGAGTTACGTGAGGTATTCCGCTCGCCGACATAGTGGTTTCTATGGAGTTTGAAATGGCGTTGAGACGGTAAAGCACCGCTATATCGCGGTAATTGTATTTGCCGTCCATAACAAGCTCGTTTATGCGCTCGCAGATATATACCGCCTCGCTCTTTTGAGTATCGCTTCTGTTGAGCGTTATCTTGGAATTGTCCGTTCTCTCGGTAAACAGCTGCTTGCCCATTCTCTTTTCATTTTTCGCTATAACGGCGTTTGCGGCGGAAAGAATACAGTCCGTCGAGCGGTAGTTGCGCTCAAGACGTATGACCTCTGTTCCCGCTCTTTTGCCGAAATTGATTATATTTTCAACCACGGCACCGCGGAACTTATATATGCTCTGGTCGTCGTCGCCAACAACCATTACGTTTTTATGTACCGAGCCAAGCAGCTCCGTAAGCTTCAGCTGTGCCTCGTTGGTATCCTGAAACTCGTCGACGGAAACGTAGTGAAATTTATTCGCATAATACTCTCTCGCCTCTGCGTTGTCCTTGAGTATATTTACCGCCTGCATGATAATATCGTCAAAATCAAGCGCGTTACTCTCCCCAAGACGCGACTGGTATTTTTTATATATACCCGCGATCTTTTCGCGTCTGTAATCTCCGCGCACCGAAAGCGCGTAGGCATCGGGAGTCATAAGAGCGTTTTTTGCGCGACTCATTTCCGCCCTTACGTTCTTAAGCTGTATAGCCTTTTCGTCAACACCCATCTCCTTCATAACTTCCTTAATTACAGATTTGGTGTTGTCTGTATCGTATATGGAAAAATCCGACTTATATCCTATAAAATCAGCGTAACGGCGAATTATGCGGACGCAGACCGAGTGAAACGTGCCCGCCCAAATATCGTCGACCGACACGGTGTCTCCAAGAGTCGCGGCAAGCCTTTGGCGAATCTCCTCTGCCGCCTTCTTCGTAAAGGTTATGGCAAGAAAATTCCACGGCGCACAAGGGCGCTCGATAAACTCGTCAAGCACGCTCGCAAGCTGCTCTCGCGGAAGCGCAAGCGCATAACGAAGCCGCCTTACGCGCTCTTCGGTAACGTCTGCCGGAACGTACTCACTATGATACGCGTTTCCGTATTTTATTATAAATCCCGCTCTGTTGACGAGCACGGTCGTCTTTCCGCTTCCGGCGCCCGCAAGCACCAAAAGCGAACCGTTTACAGAGAAAACTGCGCGTCTCTGCTCGGGATTGAGAAATTCGTAATATTTATCAAAGAGGCTTCTTTTTACCTCTAAATACTGTTTTTCAAGAGAGTTCATTCGTTATCTCCATCCGTATTTTTATTCAGCAAGCGCAATATTCTCTCACGTTGCTCATCCTTTTCCGTTTGAAGCATACGCTCGTAAGCGTCCTCGGACTCCGTTATTTCTTCTTGATCTTCGGGCTCCTCCGTCGTCTCCGCTCTCTTGATTTCTATCTCACGACTTGCTTTCAGCGCAAACACGTCTATCCCCTCGCTCTTTTCAAAATAAGCGCTCACGCCGGTCACGGCAGCGCCAAGCACGAAAATACCGACGGCAACCCAGAACATGTCGAACGGCTCAAAATAAAGCTCAACGTAGTAATCGAAAAATCTTTTTGAGAAAAATATCCAGAGTGACGGCAATGAAAATATAAATATCATAGGCAGCTGATACAGGCAAAGAACGACTCTGTTTGGTACGAGCGTCACGAAAAGCCGCGTGAAATACGAGCGGTTATGTCCGTCGTAGAGATATTTTATCATCGCTACCGATGAATATACGGCTGCCGCCGCGCCGAAAACGAACAGTGCGGCAAAAATTATAATCAGCCAAAAGGTCGTCTGCGAGAACACGAGAGAGTCAGCCGCTATCTCCTCCGTACCGAACAAAGAGCTGCGCGAGGTGCTCCACGTCGAGTCAATAAGCTTCCACAAGGACATTACGCTGTAAACTCCCTTGCTGTTTTGCATAAATAGATATTTATAGCACTCTACAAACATTATCACAACCGTGGCTATGACTGACAGTACGGGAAAAATGCATCTGAAATATATAACGGCGAGCGCAACGCCGTTTTTCTTTTTTCGTTTCATTAAGTATTTTAAGCGCGGCTGATGCCGCTTCTCCTTGGTCTTTTATTTCATTTTAATGCGAATTATTTTAAATCAAACGTATGTGGCAAAAGCTCCGAAAGCTTCAAAACGGAGCCTTCCGCAAGCACGACGTCAAGACTGCCGTCCGAAAACTCCGACATGACCTGGCGACATACTCCGCACGGCATGCAGCGCTCGTCAGCGCTCCCATCCGTCGCCCCTCCGACAACGGCAATTGCCGAAAAATCCTTTTTGCCGTCTGCAATCGCCGAAAATATCGCTACTCTCTCCGCGCAGCACGTAGGCGTAAACGAAGCATTCTCCACGTTACAGCCGAGGTAAACGCTTCCGTCGTTACAAAGAAGCGCCGCTCCAACCGTAAAATCGGAATAGGGCGCGTATGCCCTTTTTCTTGCTTTTTTTGCAAGGTCTATAAGAGCTGAATATTTCACTTTATCTCCCCCTGTCTCTCGAAAACTTAAATTTTAAGCCTCTCAAATCATTGAGCTTCCCTTGCACTCAAAGGTTACTCCGAGATAGTCGGCAACCGTTGCCGCAACGTCTGAAAACGTGCTTCTTACCCCCAAGTCGCGATGTGCAAGCTCGGAGTTATATATAAGGCAAGGAACGTCCTCACGCGTGTGGTCAGTGCTTCTAACAAAGCAAGGATCACACCCGTGGTCTGCCGTAATTACGAGCATATCATCTGGCAAAAGGCTCTCCAAAAATCCACCGAGCCACGTATCAAATTCAGTAAGTGCGTCGGCATAACCTGCCGCGTCGCGTCTGTGTCCGTACAGCATATCGAAATCCACTAAATTAACGAAGCACAAGCCGTTAAAGTTATTTTTCGCAAGCTGTGAGGTAACGCTCATTCCCTCGGCATTCGAGTGGGTATATATTGATTTGGTAAAGCCACGTCCTGCAAAAATATCGCTTATCTTTCCAACGGCTACCGTATCGTATCCGTTCTCCTTGAGCGCGTCGGTCACGAGCCCCTCGGGAGGCGTGAGTGAAAAATCCCGTCTGTCGGCGGTGCGACGGAAGGCTCCTGCCTTACCCTCAAACGGTCTTGCGATAACTCGCCCCACACCAAAGCGCTCGCCTCTCATAAGATCGCGCACTCTTTGGCAATATTCATAAAGTCTTTCAAGCGGTATGACGTCCGTGTGCGCCGCTATCTGCAAAACGCTGTCAGCCGACGTATAAACGATTGGCTTTCCGCACTTCACGTGCTCCTCGCCGTAGTCGCATAGCACCTGCGTGCCGGAGTACGGCTTATTGCAAAGTATCTCCTTACCGAATATTTTGCGAAGCCCGTCCGTAACCTCCGAGGGGAAGCCGTCCGGAAAGGTAGGTAACGGAGATTTCGAGATGTGCCCCGCAATTTCCCAGTGACCTATGGTCGTGTCCTTACCCGCCGACGCCTCGCGAAGGCGCGCAAAGCTCGCTCCCGGGGCTTCCGTCTTTCCGAGAAAATCAAGCCCCTCTATATTACCAAGTCCAAGCCTTAACAGATTCGGAATATGCAGTCTGCCCGTTTCAAAAACACTTTTTAAGGTATGTGCTCCGCCGTCGCCAAAGGAATTTGCATCAAGTGCCTCACCTATGCCGACGCTGTCAAGGACTATCAAAAAAACACGCTTGGTAGGATTCATAAAAACCTCTAAATTCGATTGATTCCTCTTATTTTTGCTGTATTTTAGCCGCGACGCCGAGCGCGAGCCTTATCATATCGGTAAAGCCGCTCATTCTCTCGTCGGACGAGGTAGACTCACCCGTCACGAGAGAGTCGGACACGGTGCATATAGCAAGCGCGCGCTTGCCTGCCCTTGCCGCGTTCATATAGAGCGCCGCCGCTTCCATTTCAACGGCAAGCACGCCCATCTTCCGCCATTTAAGTCCGCCGCCGTTCTCGTCGTAAAACGTATCGGACGAAAAGAGATTTCCGACGTGATAGGAAAGCCCCATTTCGTCGGCAAGAGCCGTCGCCGTCTTAAGAGTATCAAAATCACAAATAGGGGCGTAGGTGCCTCCGAGCGCGTACTGCTCTGCATACGACGAATTGGTGCAAGCGCCCATACCGAAAACTATATCCTTAACCTTTACGTTCTCCTGCAAAGCGCCCGCAGAGCCTATTCTTATTATGCAGTCAACGTCAAAAAAATTGTACAGCTCGTAGCTATATATTCCGATTGAGGGCATTCCCATTCCGCTTGCCATTACGGACACCCTCTCTCCCTGCCACGTTCCCGTATAGCCCTGCACGCCTCTTACGTTGTTAAACAGAACGGGAGAGTCGAGAAAATTCTCGGCAACGAATTTTGAGCGCAAAGGATCACCGGGCATCAGCACGACCTTGGCGATATCTCCCTCGCTCGCCTTAATATGTGGCGTAGGTATATTTTTGTTTGACATATTCCGTCTCCTTTTTAGAGGGATTATTTCTGTATTACGCCTTCCATATAGTAGGACGCCTCCATGTCCGCAACGCAAAGTGAGAATGCAAGCGGGAACATTTCAAGCGCCTTACCCACCTGGTTTGCATCCTCGGGACCGGAAAAGCCCATATGGTATCTTATCGCAAACGCCTCGTCGCGCGTAAGCTTCATAAAGCCGGAGATGATGTACACGGACTTTTCGCCGTGACCGTAAGGCAGAGTATCCTCTATTGTGTAGTAGGGCACGCTTTCCCAAACGCCGTTCTTCTTGACGTTTCTCATTTCCGTTTTGTAGAAGTTAGTCTTACAAAGGTCATGCAAAAGAGCTACGATAGCAAGACTCTCCTCGCTGAAAACGAAGCCGTATTTTTCCCTAAAGCGGGGGCGCTTACAAAAATCGCAAAGGCACTCGTATACGTTGAGGCTGTGCTCAAGCAGCCCCCCCTCGTATGCACCGTGAAATCTCGTAGACGCGGGAGCGCTGAAAAAGTCGGTCTTGCTTTCTATGTATTCAAGAAGCTTATCCGCGCCCTCGCGGGTAATGCAGGAATTATAAATCGTTAAAAATTTCTCTTTGTTTGTCATGTCGCACCTCGCAAATATAAAATTTCGGTTATTTACATACATAATTATTGTATCACATTTTATAAAATAAATCAACGGATTTTTCACGCGCGCTCGTGAATTTACAAGGAGTTAATAAAATTCGTTTTTCTTGCAAAAAAGTCACTCCTCCGTGACGATGTAAACGGCCGTATAAAAGCGCCGCGTCAGAGATTTTTCACTCAAACGCGGCGCTTTACGGCATTAAATTATTTGATTGTCCGGATCAAACGTTCTTCCAACGCTTGCATACTTTGCTCCCGCAAGCGGGTTATAGTCAAGCTTTTCCCAAGCGCTTCCCTTTACTATTTTCTGGATAGCCGTAAGATTTTCTTCCGTGTCCGTGATGCTCGGTATAAGCGGTGTACGGAAAGTATGCGGTATTCCGCTTTGTTTTAAATACTCGGCGTTTTCAAGTATCTGCTTGTTGTCAACGCCCGTATATTTTTTGTGCATTTCCGCATCTGCGAGCTTTATATCCATATAGACGAAATCGCAAAGGCTCGTTACCTTTTTGAAATCCTCGCTTTTTGCGTATCCCGACGTTTCAATTGCCGTGTGTACCTGTCCTTTGAGTATCGAAAGCAGTTCCACACAGAAATCCGCTTGCAATAGTGGCTCGCCACCCGAAAGGGTTATACCGCCGCCCATTGTGTTAAAGAAGGCTTTGTGTGTCAACAGCTTTTTCGCAAGCTTCTCCGCTTCCCATTCAACTCCCGCAACGCTTACGAGGTTTTTAGGACAGATATGCAAGCATCTGCCAAGCCCTTTACATTCCTCATGCTCACAAGGCACTCTGCAAAGTCCGCAGCCAAGACAGCCGTTGAACTTTTGGTAAAGCTCTTTTTTCGGGGATAATCCCTCGGGATTATGACACCACACGCAACGCAAAGGACAGCCCTTGAGAAAGACGGTGGTGCGAATGCCATCGCCGTCGTGGACGGCAAAGCGCTTGAGTTCAAAGATGGTTGTAGTCGTTTTCATTGTGTGTCTCCAAAGTAGTATGGTAGGCGTCCCGCGATCGGCATTTCTTGGGTCAGAAGATAGCCTGCCGCGGCATCGTGCTCGACGCTTGGCGGATACGCGGCGGTGGTGATGACCAGCTGATTCATTTCTTTGCCGAAAAAGGCACAGCTTGCGGGGGCTTTGGTTGGGACGGGAATGGGTTCTTGAAGCTGCATTGTTTGCGAATCGATGACGGCGATAAGTCGGAGGCCAA
>JAZQTY010000206.1:0-1870 GCA_045631025.1 Eubacteriales bacterium | reverse complement strand
AAAAATACTATTGAAAATCGGTGTTGATTATGGTATAATAATATCAAGAGGTGATGTTATGCTTAAAATAAAATCGGGCGAGATAAAAGAACTTAATCTCGGAGCTTCAAAAAATGAATATTTTGCGTATGCGCCGTCCGTTTTGCTCGTTTCAAAAGGAGAAGTATTTTTTGAGGGAGAAAAAATGACCTACGGAGAGGGGCTGTTCTTGCGTGCCGGGAAGACCGTAGAGTGCGCGGGAAGCGACGCCTGCGACAGCGCTTTTCTGCAGATTGAGCTTGACGGATATGACGACGAGCTACTTCTTCGTAAGCTTTCGCTCACTGCATCGATAGCGAAGGTCTTATGTGTTGAGGGGAGCAAGATCATAAGTGCGCTGGAAGCGCTTTTTGACAGTGGCTATCAGGGGGCAAACGAGGAATTTGACAGAGCCGTTGCCAAGATGCTGCTTTGGAGCATTCGCCCCGTGGACGCAAAGCTTGAGGAAAAGAAAACGGGGAACGAGTACGTTGACCGCGCCGTGCGCTATATTGACAGAAATTACGCGAGTCGTATAAAGGTAGAGAGCCTGGCTGAAATGATAGGCATTGACCGTATGTACCTCCGAAATCTTTTTACGGAGTACGTGGGCACGTCTACTATGGAATACATAATGAACGTCAGAATGGAGCGTGCCAAGGAGCTTCTTGCTAACACGGAGATCAGCGTTGGAGACGTTGCCTCTGCCGTTGGATATGCGGACGTGCTTTGCTTCTCGAAGGCGTTTAAAAAGAGAGTCGGAGTCTCGCCTACCGAATATAGGGGAGATGGAAGATCGCGCAAGGCGCAGGAGGAGAAACGCGCAAATAGGAGAGAGCAGATCCCCGTATTTATTCTTTGAGATATATCAATATTTTGATTTGCCTTTTGCTATACCGTCACCGGAAATTACCTCGGTGACGGTTTTTCCTATTATTTTTACGTCTTGTATAAAGCCGAACGCCTCAAGATAAGCTCTGTCAAGCTCTGCCTTACGCGCGTCGGAGATAGAGTCGCGCCCGTTTATTTGTGAAAGCCCTGTAATTCCGGGACGAATGGAGTATACTCCGTATTCGGTACGCATTCGGTGCATATCGGTTTCCTCAAAAATCAAGGGGCGCGGACCAACCAGACTCATGTCTCCCTTTAGGACGTTATAAAGCTGCGGCAGCTCGTCGAGGCTGGTTCTACGCAAGATGCGTCCTATGGGGGTGACGTATTTTTCAACGCTCGAAAAATCGGACGAGGGAGTATTACTTGGGGCGCACTTATACATAGTGCGGAATTTATAGCATACGAAGCTTTTACCGTTTTTGCCTATTCGAGCTTGCTTGAAGATTCCCTCACCGCGAGAGCTTATGCGTATCGCGAGCCATATAAGGAGCATTGGAGCAGCGAGAAAGAAAAGGAGAGAGGCGGAAAGGAGCACGTCGAGTGCGCGCTTGAGCGTGGCGTATCCGCACCTTTTTTTATTATTTTTTAGATGCTTCATGCCCGCCTCCAAAATACTTTTGGAGTTAGCATTTGCCTTTTCGGGGAAAATAATTCAGGAGGGCAATAGAATATAACAATTTTGAATTAAAAAATACGGACACCGCAGAAATGCGGTGTCCGTATTTTTTGTTAATTAAAGTGTTTTAACAAACGCTTCTATTCTTTCAAGCGCTTGCGTGATGTGCTTTATGGAGTATGCGTAGGAGATACGCGCGAAGCCCTCGCCGCCGGCACCGAATGCGTTGCCGGGAACGATAGCGCACTTGTAGTCGTAGAGCAGCTTTGAGCAGAAATCGTCGCTTGACATTCCGAACTGACCGATGTTCGGGAATATGTAGAACGCTCCCTCGGGCTCAAA
>JAZQTY010000205.1:0-9169 GCA_045631025.1 Eubacteriales bacterium | reverse complement strand
TGGACTCAAAATCCAGTGGTAGCGATACCGTGTCGGTTCGACCCCGACCACCGGCACCAGAGACATCTCTTTTTAAGAGATGTGTTTTTTTTTTTTATATAAAACTCCCCGCGCTAAAATCGGCGAGCGATACGATCGAATTTTAATAAGGCAGAGGATTATTATTTTCGGGATATTCGTCCGAATTTACGGGCGAATCATCCTTGCCTCTTCCCCATTTACCTGCCACCGTCGAATCAAGATATGGCTGTTTTTGAGAGGCTTTAAAAATATTATCGCATCTGAACTCATTATCGATCGATTTGTTTTGGTCGCGCTTTCGTTTAACATCCGTTTTACGCATTCTACCCTCCAAATGCATCAATTAACGAAGATACCCTCATTGACGGAATCAGCACCGTTCGCTATTGGAAAAAGGAGGCGTTTGCAGTCAATCTACATGCACTTACCAAAGGTGTGCGACTTTTATTCTCGCACATTAAAAGTATTTGTATTTTGAGTTGAAATATACGTCTTATTTAATGTAATATTATTCCAATACGTATCTTGCATTAACTGACTCGTAAAGATCGAAATACGTTTTAATAAGCATAGCGCCAAATGCCGCAACTCCAATCACGTTTATAAGCAGCATTGCGCCAAAATCCTTTGCGAATAGTACGTATAGAATATCTGTTGCACTATATATAAGCATAAAACATGCGTCAATAATTAACGTTCGGCGCAGCTCTGTATGAATAGATTTGTTCATACTCTTTCGCGCCGCCTCGTTTACGGCGTTACCGGTGCCTACAATGCCTGTATGCTCCGTTACCATTGAATTCAATGCCAAAAGCACAAGCACAAATATTGCGGCAAATATAAGACAATTAGTAATTGCCATTATACACATTAGAACGTAAGCATTCATTGCGGGTACTGCCCTGTAAATACTGTCCCACGTATATTCATTGAAAAATCTTATTTCAAAAATCATTGATACGATGCTACTGATAACGCCCAGCACGGATAGTATTATAGGAGCTATAAGATTTATTTTTGTTTTTCTGCGAACGAAGAAAAAGAATACGAGCAACAGCAAGGCAGAAAGAATGTCGGGAAAAATATTGATATTTTGAACTCTGAAATCAAATGACAGAACAACTGCAACCAATAATAGCACAAAAGAAATTTTTACGTTTCTTTTAATAAAAATCCCCTTTTGCGGCAATATTTTCTCGCTATACGTTGCTGAAAGAGCGTTTGTGAATTCCCTATCTTTAGATATTCCGGCAAAGTATACGATAATTTTAATTATCCATATAATTCCAACTATCAAAACGGGGATAAATGAAAACATACGTAGAATATAGAGGATTCCGTTACCGTGTGACTCAAGATATTCTGAAAAGCCTATAGTTATAAGTTCAGGCAAAAATGACATCGTCGCTTTTAATGCTATAAAAAAGATTGTAAAAGAACGTATCTTTTCCGTATAATTTCTTCTTGACGTCCTACCCGATCTTTTTATCCTTGAGCCAAGTATTGCGTGGTTATTATGAAAATATCCGAGTTCAACAAATCCTTTGTATAATTTTATAAATGCGGGAATTATGAATACCATTTCCAAAACGCCGAAAACAAAAGACCATAAAAGCACGGCGGAATTTTCCTCGGATGGTGGCGATATCCAAAATATCCAAACGATTGCAAAGAGCTTTGCCGCATCAATAAGTATCATTTTATTGAATATTGACGCCGCCTCTCTAATCGTTTCATTTATATCCGCTAACTTAACGATTGCCAACGAAAGAAAAATGTATCCTAAAAAATCCGGAAGCAGGTCGATAACCGCAATGTTTGGATTGAATAAAAATATTAACGACAAGCCTATTGGTATAAACACTATTTTGCTTTTATTTTTCATATACGCTCCTTATTTTTTATTTTTTCTTCGAGCTTCCTTCTTCTGCCTTTTCTCTTCATTATACCGTGCTTGACTTTCAATGGCTTGCTGTTCCCTTTTGTCAAGCTCTGCGCGCATTTTATTGACGAAAGCAAAGCGCGATGGCTTACGCTTCATATCAACGTCACTTTCGTCACAAATTCTCGTATAACACATAAACAGCAAAATCAGATTAAGTATTATGCAAGTAAATTGCGCAAGCAAGGTGGGCACTCCAAAATAATTCGTATAGGCAAACGGCAAGCACGTAACAACATACAAAGCCATATATAAGCACATAAATACAAAATTTCGTATCGAGTTTATTGCAACTTTAGTATCCTCCGTTTCAAGCGCTATGCTTCTTATTGCGTAAAGCATTACGCTGCCAAAGAAAAAAGATAACACAGCTTCAATATGCCCGATCACCGTCTTATAAAGTGAGCCGAAAATATTTTTACTGATCAAAAGCTCGTTATAAAGGAAATCAGTAACCGTAGATGCGGAAAGCAACAGAGATACCAAAATCATGATAACAGACGCTATTTGTACAAGTCTGAAATATCGGTTATAATTGTTGAGCTTTGCTGCGGCTACGCATATAATTCCGTAACCAATAACGCGAATAAACGGACCAACCGTATTTATTGACATGAGCGTAGCGACAAAATACCCAATAAAGAGTAATCCAAATCCCATTTTTTCACCTTTAAGTCTGCCAGCCGCATTATTCTATTTAACAATGCGGCTGGCTTTTATAATTTATCAATTTTGCGTATTGGAGGGAGCTCCGCAGCACTTTTTATACTTTTTACCGGAGCCGCAAGGGCAGAGATCGTTTCTGCCTATGCTTTCAGCAGCTTTCTTGACGACCGTAATCTTCTTTGCCTTCTTCTCTCCATCGCCCTCAAAGCCCTCGCTTAACGGCTTTGCAAGCTGTACTCTTTTGACCTCGGGAGTCTTAACCGTTACGGAAAGAATCATTCTGGATGTTCTGTCGCGTATATCCGCAACCATTGCGTCAAACATATCCGCACCCTGAAGTCTGTACTCGTTTACGGGATCTCTTTGCGCGTAAGACTGAAGCCTAATGCTATCCTTGAGATCGTCCATGGCGTCAATATGCTCCATCCAGTTTCTGTCAACGTTCTGAAGCAGCACGGCGCGCTCGATTTCTCTAAAGCGCTCCTCACCGATCGTAACTGCCTTTTCTTCGTAAACCTTAAGCGCTCTGTCGCAAAGCATATCGACGACCGCATCCTTCTTAAGATGCTTAAGCTCGGTTTCAGAATAATCAAAGTCCTCGGGCGTTGTAAGCAAGCCCATGTAAACATTCTTAAGCCCCGCAAAATCCCAAAGGAAAGCATCGTCTCCCTGCAAATACGTATCCACAGTATCACTTACTGTGCCGATTATCATTTTGCGGATAGTTTCGCTGATATCCTCGCCGTTAAGAACATCATATCTCTGCTTATAGATAAGATTTCTCTGCTGATTCATTACGTCATCGTAGGTAAGAACGTACTTACGACGTTTGAAATTCTGATCTTCTATCTTCTTTTGAGCAAATTCTATTCTGCCGGAAAGAATCTTTGCGTCAATAGGCGCGTCCTCGGGAAGTCCGAGTCTTTCGACCATATCGAGAACACGCTCGGAACCGAACAGACGCATAAGGTCATCCTCAAGCGAGAGGAAGAATCGTGACTCACCGGGGTCACCCTGACGTCCCGAACGTCCGCGAAGCTGATTATCTATACGGCGGCTTTCGTGCCTTTCCGTACCGAGAATAAAGAGTCCGCCCGCATCCTTAACAGCCTGTGCCTCGGGAGCTATTTCAGCCTTAAAGCGCTCGTAAAGGTCACGGTAGACGGCTCTTGCGTTCTTTACGTTCTCGTCGTCTATTTCGGCAGTTCCCGTTGCCATAGCAATAAGCTCCTCGTCTATCTCAAGCTTACGCATTTCCTTTTTAGCCATATATTCAGGGTTTCCGCCGAGCATAATGTCTGTTCCACGTCCTGCCATGTTGGTAGAAATCGTAACAGCGCCAAGCTTTCCTGCTTGAGCAACTATTTCTGCTTCTTTGTCATGGTATTTTGCGTTAAGAACGGTATGCTTGATTCCTTCGCGCTTAAGTCTGCGAGAAAGCTCCTCGGATTTATCTATTGAAACCGTACCGACGAGCACGGGCTGTCCCTTCTCATGACACTCGATTATCTGCTGAACTACCGCATCGTACTTCCCGTTGACGGTTTTATAAACTACGTCATTGCGGTCGTCTCTGATCATAGGCTTATTGGTGGGTATCTCAATAACGTCGAGCTGATATATTTCACGGAACTCGGTCTCCTCGGTAAGAGCGGTACCCGTCATACCCGAAAGCTTTGAGTACATTCTAAAATAATTTTGGAACGTAATGGTTGCCAGCGTCTTATTTTCTTTCTCTATCTTAACGCCTTCTTTTGCCTCGATTGCTTGATGTAGACCGTTAGAATATCTCCTTCCGGGCATAAGTCGTCCCGTAAAGGTATCGACTATCATAACACCGTGCTCATTGACCACGTAATCAACATCACGCTTCATTATTCCGTAAGCGCGTATCGCCTGATTTATGTGATGAGCAATCTCGGAATTTTCGGGATCGGATAGGTTATTTATACCAAAGAACTCCTCTGCCTTTTGAGCGCCCCTGGGCGTAAGAATTGCGTTATTTGCCTTTTCGTCAACGATATAATCCGCATCAATATCGTCATAGCTTTCCTTGGAATCCATTTCCTTGATAACGAACTTACGAAGCTTTCTGGCAAATGCGTCTGCTCTGTCGTACATATCCGTGGACTTTTCGCCGGCACCTGAAATTATAAGGGGAGTTCTTGCCTCGTCTATAAGAATAGAGTCAACCTCGTCAACTATTGCATAATTGTGTCCGCGCTGCACCATTCTGTCCTTATAAACTACCATGTTGTCGCGAAGATAGTCGAATCCGAATTCGTTATTCGTACCGTAGGTAATATCTGCAAGGTATGCCTGCTTTTTCTCCTCGGGAGAAATTCCGTGAACTACAAGGCCCGTGGTAAGTCCCATAAATTCATAAACGCGTCCCATTTCCTCGCTGTCGCGGCGCGCAAGGTAGTCGTTTACCGTAACGACGTGTACGCCCTTACCGCTGAGCGCGTTAAGATATGCGGGCATAGTCGCAACCAGAGTTTTTCCCTCACCGGTTTTCATTTCGGCAATTCTACCCTGATGCAAAATTATACCGCCTATGATCTGTACGCGGAAAGGACGCTTTCCGAGTATTCGGTCATCCGCCTCTCGAATAGCTGCGAATGCATCTGCCATTACGTCCTCAAGAGTTTCGCCGTTTGCAAGGCGCTCCTTGAGAATGTTGGTTGTATTTGAAAGCTCCTCATTTGACATCTCGGCATACTTCGGCGCGAGAGATTCAATATAGTCAACAAACTTTTCTATTTTCTTAAGTTGTCTGTCGCTGTAAGAGCCGAAAATTTTATTTATAAGTCCCATTACGACCTCCACACAATTATTCATATTATTATACAACATTTTTCCGTTTTTTTCAAGTCATATATAATATATCTTCGTCTCTCTTTTGTAAACTTTTTTCTATTCGCTTGAAAAACGCATAAAAAAATACTATAATATAGTCATAAAAACACGATTGGAAGATACTATGTATAAGATTAACATTGTTTTACACGAACCTGAAATCCCGCAAAACACCGGAAATATAGCCCGCACCTGCGCCGCTACGGGTGCTTCTCTGCACATCATTCGCCCTATGGGCTTTAACATTGATGATAAAAAGCTCAAGCGTGCGGGACTTGACTATTGGGATAAGCTTGATATAACCTATTACGACAGCTACGAGCATTTTCTTTCCGAGCGCCCCTTGGCTAAAACGAATACGTATTATTTTTCAACCAAAGCGCCCAATTCGTATACCGAAATCGAGTATCCTGACGACGTATACATAATGTTCGGTAAGGAGACAAAGGGGATTCCCGAGGATATACTTTACGACAACAAGGACCACTGCGTTCGCATTCCTATGAGAGATACGATACGTTCCCTTAATCTGTCAAATTCTGCGGCAATTGCTGTATACGAGATCATTCGTCAAAAAGGCTTTGACGGACTTATTCCGCAAGGCAGGCTGACAAGCAAGGAATGGTAAAAATATAAATGAAAAAGATTTTAGTTGCAATGAGCGGCGGTGTTGACAGCGCCGTAGCCGCTTATTTGATCAAAAGTCAAGGATATGACGCAGGCGGCATAACCATGCGCGTCTGGGCTGATAACGAGATGATTTCCGACAGCACAGAAACATTACCTGATGTAAACTGCGACGATGCAAATATCATTGCAGATGCGCTTCGCATACCTCACTTTTCGATAGCGCTCGGTGAAAGCTTTAGAAAATGCGTAGTTGACAAATTTATTGATGATTATAAAAACGGACTTACTCCAAACCCGTGTGTTGAGTGTAACAAATTTATAAAATTCGGCAAGCTTTTTGACGCAGCGATATCTTTAGACTACGACGGCATCGCAACGGGACATTACGCAAGGATTGAACAAGCACAAAACGGGAACTACGTATTAAAGAAAGCCTTGGATGAATCAAAGGATCAGTCTTACTTTTTGTGGTCAATAGATAAAAATAAGCTTGCATGCATAAAATTTCCCCTCGGAGAGTATACGAAGCCGCAAGTTAGAGAAATAGCAGAAGCACAAGGCTTCTCCAACGCGCATCGCTCCGATAGCCAAGATATATGCTTTATAAGTGATGGGGACTATACTTCTTTCATAGCTAATCACTCTTCCCTTTCTTTCCCCACGGGAGATTTTCTTGACGCCGATGGGAATAAGATCGGCGAGCACAACGGCATAATAAATTATACAGTTGGCCAGCGCAAGGGATTGGGCGTTGCGTTCGGTGTTCCTATGTTCGTCAAGGGTAAGGACGCAAAATGCAACACGGTAACTTTGTGTACGAACGAGCAGCTTTTCGGTACAGAGCTTACGGCAACTCGAATAAATCTTCTTACTGACATCGATTTTGATACTCCCACACGAGTTCAAGCAAAGATAAGATACAGACACGCCCCTGCGGCAGCAACTGTCGTACGTGTCGGTGAGGATGCTTTAAACGTCAAATTCGACATCCCGCAAAGAGCTATCGCCCTCGGACAGTCCGTCGTTTTCTACGACGGAGATACAGTTCTCGGCGGCGGCATCATTTCATAGAAATCATAAAAATAAAAAAAACAACCCGACGTAAGTCAGCGCAACGCGCGTGCTCTTCGTCGGGTTGTTTTTATTCAAATTTGGTCATATCCTGCTTAAGAAGCTCTGTACGCATTATGGAATACCATTCTTCTCTTGCGTTGCCGCTCAAAATGCCAAGCTTTTGCTTAAGTGCGGTTATGAGCATTTCTGGATTTAAATATTCCGTTGAGGACGCGGACAGCACGCAGCTTATCTTTATAGTACTGTGCTCGCTGTCAAACACGGTATTTACCGAATAAATAAGCGGAATGATGTCAATTTCCTTTTCTCCCGATTTTGTCTTCTTGGTAAGCATAACGGGCGACGTAGTGAGAATGCTTTGAATTTTCTTTGCCATTTCTTCATTCGCGCCAAACGTATAAATTTCTACGTCATAGCAAGCTCCCGCAATTTCCGAAAAATCGCGACTCGGAAAATACGCATCCATAATATAAAGCTCGTCGGTAAGCTCTGCGTTGAGCCTTTTCATGATCTCCTCGCACGTCATTTCCCTGTCAATCTTTATATCGAGATATTCGCATACGCTTTGAGCACCGATGCTGAGCGGCGTGGAAAATATGAGTTTAATATGAGGGTTAAAGCCCTTGGTATACCATACGGGCAAGCACGCGCGCGATATTACGCGGTTAAACGTTCTTTGCAGATCAAGGTGGGAAATATATTGCAGACTCCCCGTCTTTCTGAATTTCAGTCTAACCGTCAGAGGTCTTTCAAGCTCGGGGAGCGCCTTTAAAGCCTTTTTTTGTAGCAGCTTACCGCCTTTTATTTCTTTGGACAACACGTGCGCTCACCTCCAAGCCTATTAGCTCCGCAGCCGCTGCAATGCTCACGGCAGTTGGGAGTTGTATTCTCTGCATACGCCTTATCACGCTCACGACGGAGAAATTCCTTGGTAACACCGCAATCAATGATATCCCAAGGTAAAATTTCGTCAAGCCCAAATTTTCTGTTTGCGTAGAACGCGGGATCGATGCCGCATCTCTCGAATACGGAGATCCACTTATCGTAATCAAAGCATTCATCCCACGCATCAAACTTAAAGCCTTCTTCACACGCTAAAGCAAGCGCGGGAGCAAGACGTCTGTCGCCTCTGGCAAGAACCGCCTCGATACGGCTGACCTTTGCGTCGTGATGAGTATATCTTATCTTTTTGTCGGTTATTTGCGATCCGAGATACTCCTGCTTTTCTGCAAGCATTTCCATAGTATCCTGCGCCTCCCATTGGAACGGCGTAAAGGGCTTGGGGATAAAGCAGGAAACGCTGATAGTAACCTGCGGCTTCTTTGCGCGGTTTCTGTTCGGACAACGGTAATACTCATCTATAACGTGAGAAGCCAGCTCTGCGATTCCCTTAAGATCGTCATAGGTCTCCGTAGGAAGTCCTGACATAAAGTAAAGCTTTACGGTATTTTTACCTGCCTCAAACGCAACGTTCACGGCACGCATGAGGTCTTCTTCACGAACGTTTTTATTTATTACGTCGCGAAGCCTTTGCGTTCCTGCCTCGGGTGCAAAGGTAAGCGAGGACGAGCGCACGGATGCAATTTTCTCCATAAGCTCCTTTGTAAAGCTATCAACGCGCAACGAAGGAAGTGAGAGACTTACCATATTATCCGTCGTCCATTCAAGAAGCATATCGGTAAGCTCGGGAAGCTCTGTATAGTCGCTTATGGAAAGCGAGGTGAGCGAAATTTCATCGTATCCGGTAGCCTCGTAAAGGCATTTTGCCTGCTCGTTGAGGACATCGGGGGACTTTTCTCTGACAGGACGGTAGATTATTCCCGCCTGGCAGAAACGGCAAACGCGAATACAGCCTCTGAACACCTCGAGCATGACTCTGTCGTGTACGGTTTCGATATAAGGCATTACCACCCTGTCGGGAAAATACGACTTATCCATATCGGTCATAATAAAGTCGGAGGGCATGCGGGTGCTTAG
>JAZQTY010000204.1:0-6992 GCA_045631025.1 Eubacteriales bacterium | reverse complement strand
TTGCTTATTTAATATCCTTCTTCTTGAATTTGAAGATTCCGACAGCAGTAAGTCCAACCGCCGAGAGCGCGGGGGAGAGAATACAGCAGAGCACATCTCTCGCCGAATATTTCGTACCGACGCCGATGACCGCAGCAAAATTGAATACGTTGATATCCTGCAAAAATTCAATAACATTAAGAACGGCAGACTCTCCGCCGTCTGCGACGGGTACCATGAGCGCGCCAAATTGCAATATAGAGGTAACAACACTCATTATCATTACGATTGCAACGTATCCGACGATTGCAAGCCCCATGTTTTTCGTGCACGCGCAAAGGAAGCTGACGAGTGCCGAGACGAAAGCGTACAGCAGAGCCTCAAAGAGAAGCGACAGTAGGAAATATCCTATATCCGAAGCGACGAACGCCGTTGACTGATAGGGGAAGAATATCAGGCTTATCAGCATAGTGAGCAGTGCGTGCAGTACCATTACGCCGAAAAGCACGCAGAAGCAAACTGAATACATCGACATAAAAATCGAAGTACGGGAATTTCCGCCGATTATCTTGTTGCGGACGGTGCCGTGTGAAAAGTCCTTGCAGAGAATGATTGATAAAAGCACGGGGAGTATAAGTCCGAGATTGTTTCCGAGCGAGAAGGACTGGAAGAACATGGACTTTGCGTTTACTGCCATTCCCATCGCTTCAAGTGCTTCGCTCATTTCGTCGGTGTCTACTCCGAGTGAGCCGAAGATAGCTACGTACAGAAGGGGTGTGACCGCAGCGAAAACGACCGCCAAAATACACATTACCAAAAACAGCTTATCCTTGAATACGCGCTTAAAGTCTACCTTTAAAAGCTTAAGCATGGTGCATACCTCCTACAAGCGAGAGATAATATTCCTCAAAGCTGGTTTCGGAGCAATTAACGCTCAAAATGGTATTATTGCTTTCAATTAGCTTCTTGAATAAGGCATTGAGGTCGATATCTCCCGATATTTTGACGGAATCTCTGTCATAGCATATCCTATCAGTTCCGTACATAGATGCGGCGGCAGAGAACAGAGCTGCGTTATCCGCAGCCCTTATAAGGGTAAATCTGCCGCACTCGTTGTGCAGCTCGTCTGCGGTGATCTCCTTTATGATGTGCCCCTTTGAAATTATACCGTATTTGGTTGCGACGAGCGAAAGCTCCGTAAGAATGTGCGAGGAAATGAGGAAGGTTATGCCGTTTTCACGATTGAGCTTTAAGATAAGCTCTCGGATCTCTACTATGCCTGCGGGATCAAGACCGTTCATCGGCTCGTCGAGAATGATAAATCGAGGCTCTCCGATAAGAGCCATGGCGATTCCGAGTCTTTGGCGCATACCTAAAGAGAAATCTCCCGCGCCCTTTTTCTCATCCTTGAGATACTCAAGTCCTACGGCTTTGAGCGCGTCAAGCGCCTTTTCTTCTGCGTTTCCAAGCCCGAAAAGCGAGCATTGCAGACGAAGATTGTCCATAGCCGACATATTTCTGTATATCGACGGAGATTCAACTATTGCCCCTATTTTCTTTCGCGCCTCGTTAATGGCGGGCGAGGTGCTTTTCGTGCCGAACAGCTCAAAGCTTCCCGCATCTGCGTGAATAAGACCTGTGATAAGGCGTATAACGGTGGTTTTTCCCGATCCGTTTTCACCGACGAAGCCGTAAATGTCGCCCTCGTTTATGTTCATATCCGTTTCTTTAACGGCAAAGCGATTTTTATATTTTTTGCTGATACCGAACGTTCTCAAAGCGTATCCCATACGCGATACCTCCTTTGTTTATTTGCTTTATTATATCACATGCAAAAGTAATTTTCAATACGTATCCGTTTTTTTCATACAGATTTACAGTTGAGTTTTTCTTTTATTATATTACAGAGTTAAAATTGTCAAAATAAGAATAAATTGTTTAATATAGTATTTGTAAAAATGTTGATTTTTTTTTCGTTTTGTGTTATAATGAAATAAATATGCATTCAGAGCGAAATAAAGCAGCATTTTGGGAGGAAATCAAAATGAACATGGACAAGGTAATTTCCGAAAGAAACGATAAGACTATATACGTTGACGGAGACAGATCCATAAAAATATTCAGCGCGGAGTATTCAAAGTCGGACGTTCTAAACGTGGCGCTCAATCAAGCAAGAATTGAGGAGACCGGGCTTAATATCCCGAAGGTGCTTGAAGTAACCACCGTAGACGGCAAATGGGCAATAGTTTCCGAATATATCAAGGGCAAGACGCTTGCACAGCTCATTGAAGAAAATCCCGAAAAGAGAACGGAGTACATAGAGCTTCTCGTTGATCTTCAAATGGAGGTACATTCTAAATCCTGTCCGCTACTTATAAAGCTTACGGACAAAATGAGAAGACAGGTGGCGCTGACTGATCTTGATGCTACCACGCGCTACGATCTGCACGCCCGCATAGGAGTGATGCCCAAGCATACGAAGGTATGTCACGGTGATTTTAACCCCTCTAACGTAGTTATTACCGAGGACGGTACGCCGTACATTCTCGACTGGTCGCACGCAACGCAGGGTAACGCATCTGCGGACGTTGCGCGTACGTATCTTCTTTTCTGGCTCAACGGCGATATTACGGGCGCGGACGTTTATCTCGACACCTTCTGCAAAAAGAGCGATACGTCCGAGCAATACGTTAAAAAATGGATGCCCATCGTGGCAGCCGCACAGTCCATCAGATGCAGCGACAAGGAGCGAGAGTTCCTTATGAGCTGGGTGGACGTTACCAAATATCAGTAATTTAAAATATATTAAATATCGTGAGGTAAATATTATGATTAAAATTACAGTTTGTATCGGAAGCTCTTGCCACATCAAGGGCTCGCGCCAGGTAGTAGAGCAGCTCCAGGCGCTTATAGCGGAGAAGGAGCTTGGCGGAAAGGTAGAGCTCAGCGGAACGTTTTGCATGGGTGAATGCCAGCAGGGCGTTTGCGTGACCGTTGACGGAGCGTTCCACTCGGTTACGCCCGAGGGCGTCGGAGATTTCTTCGAGAAGGAAGTTCTGGCTAAATTATAATTTTTAGATTGACGAAAGGAAGTGGCGGTCTTGGCTAACTGCTTAACACTTAAAAAATCAAACTGCAAAAACTGTTATAAGTGTATACGTAACTGTCCCGTTAAGGCGATTCGCTTTTCGGGAAATCAGGCGCATATCATCGGAAACGAGTGTATTTTGTGCGGTCATTGCTTCGTCGTTTGTCCGCAGAATGCAAAGGAAATAGTTGACAGCACGGAGAAGGCTCGCGTTTTGCTTCAGAGCGGAGATCCCGTGGTCGTCAGCCTTGCGCCCTCCTTTATTGCAAACTACGAGGGCGTTGGTATCGAATCTGTACGCCGCGCGCTCAAAAAGCTCGGCTTTTACGACGTTGAGGAGACCGCCGTCGGCGCAACCATCGTAAAGACCGAATACGAGAGAATGCTTCGCGAGGAGGACAGAGATATTATTATCACGTCCTGCTGTCACTCGATAAATTTGCTTATTCAGAAGTATTTTCCGTCGGCGCTCGAATATCTTGCGGACGTAATGTCGCCTATGCAGGCGCACTGCGCGGATATTAAGAGAAGAATACCCAACGCGAAAACCGTATTTATAGGTCCGTGCGTTGCAAAAAAGGACGAGGGAGAATATTACGAGGGAATAGTTGACGCCGTTCTCACCTTTGAGGAGCTTACGAATTGGCTCAAGTCGGAGAGAATAGAGCTTGAGACGGAGGTTGACCATACTCCCGAGAGCCGCGCTCGCTTTTTCCCGACGACGGGCGGCGTTCTCAAGACGATGGCGAAGGATGCTCCCGGATATACCTACATAGCGCTTGACGGCGTTGAAAACTGTATCGCCGCGCTGAAGGATATCGAAAGCGGAAAGATACATAATTGCTTTATTGAGATGTCTGCGTGCGTTGGAAGCTGTATTGGCGGTCCCGTTATGGAAAAGTACCACAGCACATCGCCGATAAAGGACTTTATAACGGTTGCGGGATATGCCGGAGAGCTTGATTTCAAAACGGAACAGCCCGCTCCCATGGCTCTCAAGAAGAATTTTACCATGATAGAGAAGAAGCTCGCGCCGCCCACGGAGAGCGAGATCATGAGCGTTCTTCGTCAGATGGGCAAGTTCAAGGTATCCGACGAGCTTAACTGCGGCTCCTGCGGATATAACTCATGCCGCGAAAAGGCGATTGCAATTATTCACGGTAAGGCTGAAATATCAATGTGCTTGCCTTATCTTAAGGATAAAGCGGAAAGCTTCTCGGATACCATAGTAAATAATACCCCTAACGGACTTATTGTACTCAATGAAAATCTTGAGGTTCAGCAGATAAACAATTCCGCTCGCAAGATCATGAATATCCGCGCAGCGTCAGACGTGCTCGGAGAGCCGGTTATCCGTATTCTCGATCCCTCTGTTTTCTCCCAGGTTAAGAACAGCGGAAGAAGCGTGCGCAACAAGAGAACTTATCTTGCGGAATACAAGAAGTACGTGGAGATGACGGTCGTTTACGCTAACGACTCTCGTATGCTTATCGGAATTATGCGCGACGTTACGGACGAGGTCGAGGCCCACGAGAAGAAGGAAAGCATAAGCAGACAGACGGTAGAGGTTGCAGACAAGGTCGTCGAAAAGCAGATGAGGATCGTTCAGGAGATCGCGTCCTTGCTTGGCGAGACTGCGGCTGAAACCAAGATCGCGCTTACAAAGCTAAAGGAGTCTATCGGCGATGAATGATTTGTGTGCAGATATCGGCTATAAAAGCATCAATCATTTCGGCGAGGAGCTCTGCGGTGACCACGTTGATATCGTGGAGGAAAATGAAAATTCTACCGTGATCGTTCTTGCGGACGGACTTGGCTCGGGTGTTAAGGCGAGTATTCTTTCGACGCTTACCTCGAAGATAATCTCCACTATGATGGCGGCAGGACTTCCCATCGAGGAGTGCGTTGCCACTATTGCGGGAGCACTTCCGATATGCTCGGTGCGCGGAGTTGCGTATTCTACGTTTACCATAATCCACATACTGAATAACGAGGTTGCCGAAATAATCCAGTACGATAATCCGCACGTGATAGTTATAAGAAATTACGAGCAGTACGATTATCCCAAAACCGAAATGAATATCGGCGGTAAAAAGATATACACGTCTACCATAAAGCTTCAGGAGGACGATGTATTTATTGCGATGAGCGACGGTTGTCCTCACGCGGGGCTTGGCGGAAAGTATAATTTCGGCTGGAAGCGCGAGGAGATCGCGGAGTATATGCAGGTGCTCGTTGCGGGTGGCTATACGGCGAAAAATCTTTCGACGATGCTCGTCGACGAGTGCGATAGCCTTTACGGTCATAAGCCCGGAGACGATACCACCGCGTGCGTGGTTAAGATAAGGAAGCGAGAGCCGATGAACATTCTGTTCGGGCCGCCCTCCAATCGCGACGACGCAAACAGAATGATGTCGCTGTTCTTCTCCAAGGAGGGAAAGCACATTATCTGCGGAGGTACGACATCCTCTATCGCGGCAAAATATCTCGGAAAGCCCGTCGTGGCAAGCTTAAGCTTTGAACGCAGTGACGTTCCTCCGATAGCTCATATCGAGGGGGTTGATCTCGTCACGGAGGGTGTTATTACCATGAATAAGGTAATACAGTACGCGAAGGATTATCTTGGAGAGAACGAGCTTTACGAGGATTGGAATTTCAAGAAGGACGGAGCGGCGCTTATAAGCAGACTCTTGTTTGAGGAAGCGACGGACATCAATTTCTACGTTGGCAGAGCGGTAAACCCCGCCCACCAGAATCCCGATCTCCCGATCAATTTCAATATAAAGATGAACCTCGTCGAGGAGCTTTCAGAATGTCTTAAGGGAATGGGTAAGAGAATTAAGGTCAGCTATTTTTAAGGAGTTATAAATGCGTAAATTTGATACAAAAGTACAGTATTTGAAATATAAGGTTCTTCGTGAGGCTGCCCGACTTGCTTGGGAGGATAAGCTTCTTGAAAATCTTATGGATATTCCGGGAAAACTCGTTCCCGGTAATGAGCCTACTATGCGCTGTTGCGTATACAAGGAAAGAGCAATACTCGGCGAGCGCGTAAAGCTTGCGCTTGGCGGAAATACGAGCAATCCAAACGTAATAGAGGTTATTGATATCGCGTGTGACGAGTGTCCCGTAGGCGGCTTTGAGGTTACTAACGCTTGCCGTGGCTGTCTTGCTCACCGTTGCGAGGACGCTTGTAAATTCGGAGCGATCTCGTTTGACCACAATCACGTAGCGCATATCGATAAGTCAAAATGCCGCGAGTGCGGCGCGTGCGCAAAGGTTTGTCCTTATACGGCGATAGTCAGCCGTAAGCGCCCCTGCCAGAACGCCTGCAAGGTCAAGGCGATCTCCATGAACGACGAGAAGGCGGCGGCTATCGATAACTCAAAATGTATTCAGTGCGGCGCGTGCGTTTATCAGTGTCCGTTCGGCGCGATCATGGATAAGTCCTATATGGTCAACGCCATCGATATACTCAAAAAGAGCGAGCGCAATCCTCACGGCGGCAGCTACAAGGTATTTGCAGTCGTCGCACCGTCTATTTCCAGCCAGTTTTCTTACGCAAAGCTCGGTCAGGTCGTAACGGGACTTAAGAAGCTCGGCTTCCACGACGTAATCGAGGCGGCTCTCGGTGCCGATATGGTTGCCTTGGCGGAGGCGAAGGAGCTTTCCGAAAAGGGAATACTTACGAGCTCCTGCTGTCCTGCATTCGTGCAGTACATCAAGTCTACGTTCCCGAATCTCGTTGACTATATATCTCATAATATGTCACCGATGGCGGTGCTTGCGAAGTATATAAAGGAAAAAACACCCGACGCAAAGGTTATATTCATAGGCCCGTGTACCGCCAAGAAGGCGGAGGCACAGCTTGAATCGGTTAAGCCTTACGTCGACACCGTTCTTACCTTTGAGGAGCTTCAGGCGC
>JAZQTY010000203.1:0-40793 GCA_045631025.1 Eubacteriales bacterium | reverse complement strand
CACGATATCGACTCCTTCGACCTTGAGTACCTTCAGCACGACCTTCTCGACATTATGAGAAAGATGATCCCCGACTTTGCTGAGGAGCATCAGTACCGTCACCCCGGTCCTGTTCACGCTCAGTACGGCAGATACGTTGATGAGCCCGGAGACTACTCCAGCATGAACACCGACGGTCACCTTCGTTCCTGCTTCTTCGGCAGAAGCGAGACTCTTACCATCAAGGACGGCAAGCTCGACCTTGGTCTTTTCGCTCACATCTACTTCATCGACTGGGACCACGTTATCGCTCGCCGCAGACAGGTAAACGTAACGGTTATGGGAACCACCGAGGCAGTTGAGGACAGAAAGGTCAACGACGGCAACGTTATCGATACCCGTCATAAGTTCACCGATGAGGAAAAGGCTTACGATATCCACTACGATCTCCAGCAGATGAGATAAATTAAATATAGATATCGTATCACTGAACATGATTTGATATCAACGTAGCATTAGACATTGGTGAAGATTTTTTCGTCAATGTCTAATGTGGCTTTTTAACAGAAAAAACATTTTTCAAGAAAGAAATTCAAGGGATTTCTAAAAGTTTGGGGAGCGAATAGCTATGAATAATACCATGGAAGCAGCTGATGAATTAAAGCACATAGATTCAGACAGGCTTTTGCGCCTCTCGTTGGATATGGGAGAAGGAATGCTGAAGAGTGGCGCGGAAATACACAGAGTTGAGGAGTGTATTCGCAAAATTTGCTTGGCTTACGGAGTAGCTCACGTTGAGGTTTTCGCAATAACCTCGCTCATAGTTGCGTCCGTAAGACTATCCAACGGGGATATGTCTTTGCAAATGCGACGCGTGTATAATTCGTCGAACAATCTGATGAGAGTAGAAAAATTAAACGATATTTCAAGAACCGTTTGTAAAAATCTGCCGTCGCTCGACGAGTTTGAGAAAATGATATTAAACGTCAAGCAACAAACGCAGTGTCATTGGATATGGCAATACCTTGGCGGAGTGCTTGTAGCAGGGAGCTTTGCTATATTGTTTGGCGGAAGCTTTTTAGATGCGCTGGTAGCTGCGTTTATGGGCGTATTGGTTACTTTTATTGATAATCTGCCGATAAAGAATATAGATTCTACGGTCAAATGCGTTATAACGTCCTTTATATGCGGATTATTAGCTTGTGTTTGCGTTAATTTTGGCATCGGACACGATCAAAATATAATAATGATTGGAACGATAATGCTGCTGATACCGGGAATCGCATTTGGTAACTCGTTGTCGGATCTCGTATACGGTGATATTTTAGCGGGTGTATCAAGATTAGTGCAATCGCTTATTAAAGCAGTTCTTATAGCCGTTGCCTTTGGACTTGCAATATTTACTGCGGGGGTACTGCTATGATGAAGGAGCTTGCGTTATATCTTCTTGACTTGTTGCCTGCGCTGATAGCTGCATTTTTCGGAACTCTTGGCTTTGCAATAATTTTTAAGCTCAAGGGGAAATACTTGGTATACATATCCATTTGCGGACTTTTTAATTACGCCATATATATGGTAGCCATATTTTTTAATTTGTCGGAATTTTGGGCGGCAACGGTCGCCACGACGTTCGTAGCCGTGATGGCGGAAATATTGGCAAGAGCGTTAAAAACGCCGACCGTAATATTTACTCTCCCCGGTGTCGTGCCTATCGTTCCGGGAAGCGCCCTATATTACAGCGTGCGATATTTGTTGTTGCGAGATTATGGGAATTTCGCGGCTTCATTTAAGAGTACTTGCTATATAGCGTTGGGAATAGTTTGCGGGACGGTGGTGGTTTCCGTCGTAATGAAGTTCATTTCCGGATTGAAAAACAATTCTCGCAAGACACAAAGGTAATAACCTGCGGTATTATTTCCAAAATCCAATAAAAAAAATCCATCGGGCGCATAGCGCCCCGATGGATTTTTGTTTTATCATTTGATCAGTTAAATAATTCTATTTCAGCAACCACCGGGAGATGATCAGAGGGGTATTTTCCGTTCTTTATATTGTCGATATCGGAATAATACTTTGTGTTGATCTTATCCTTGGTAACGAAAATATAATCGAACACGTAGGGAAGCTTGTTGGCAAAGCCGCTTACGAGGGTAGCGCCGGTGTCTCCGACTACCTCTGCGACCTCCGATGTCATGGCAAGGCGAGAATTGTCAGATAGGAAGGTGGAAATACTTGCCTGATGCGCGGTAGAGTTGAAATCTCCCACGATAATTGCCGGGAGCCCCTGCCATCTTTCTTCATTCAAAAAGGCGTTTACGGTCTTAAGCTGAAGAACTCGGGTGTCCTCGTCAGCGCGGTAGTCTGCGTGAAGGTTGAGGAACAGAAAACGGTTACCCGTTTCACAGCTTTCCAAGTAAAGGTAGTTAAAGCCTCGGTACTCTCTTGACTTTTCATACTTTGAGCGTACCGTCGGCGTGTCGCTCATGTAGCGGTGTCCCGCTTCAAGCGCCTTAAACTTGTCTGCACGCCAGTAAATATAATTGCCTCGCATGTTATTTTCCGTGTACGCCTCGCCCTTAAAGCAGGTGTATTCCTCCAAGAGCCCCAAGCATTGGTCGTGCATATCGGTAATAGTCTCCTGCGTGCCGAGGATATCGGGCGCATGCTCTCTTACGCTAGCGGGGAGCTCTACGATAAAGCTTGGATCGCGCCCCTCCTTGTAAAAGTCGAGCAAGACGTTGTAGGACATTATCTTCAAGGAATCAATTTTTGCGTTTGTAGGTTGGTTACTCATTTTTTAGCTCCTTTCGAGAGAATATAATAACGATATTATAACAATATCATACCACAAAGCACGTGCTTTTTCAAGTGCTTTTAAAAAACTAACGTCGCGTTTTTTGAGAGGGAATTATTCGGTTTCCTTGTTAAGGGCTCTCATTTTCTTTCTGTACTCGGATGGGGAGCAGCCGTACTTCTTTTTAAATGCGGTAGCAAATCCGTTTCTGTGCTCGTAGCCGATCGCCTCGGATATTTCCGAGACGGAGAGATCGGAGTGCTCAAGCGAGTTTTTAGCCCACTCTATTCGGCAATCGGTGATATACTCGGCGGGCTTCATGCCCGTGGCAGAGGCGAAGAGCCTCGAAAAATATTTTACGTTATAGCGCTGATTAGCCGCGAGATCAGCGACGGTAACGGTCTTGAGGTTTTTGCTGATATAGGTTTTTGCGACGTAAACGAGTCGTGTTATTTTTTGGGTGGCGAATATCTCGGGATAATTCAGGTCGTTGCTTGGAGATATATACGAGAGATAAATACCTATGAGGTGCTTGAGATAAGAGGTTGAGGTTTCTGCGAGGTTGACGGTGAAAAGAAAGGTTTTAGTAAGCTCCAATACGTCGGCATAATTGTTCAGGGTCATGATGCCGCTGCTGCTTTTTTTGACCAATTCATTTTCTATGTAATTGGCGTACTCACCCTGAACATATATCCAAACGGAGACGTAAGGATCGTCGGGATCGGACTGTATAGTATGCATTTGAAGGGGGCGGGTATAAAAGAATTGACCTGCGGAGAATGGCTCGCCGTTAATCGTTCCTTTGCCCTTTACTATAAAATTAAGAAAAAGTCTACCCTCGCATCTGTCCCTTATCGTTTGAGAGGGATAAGAATAGTCAATTCCGAGGGTAAACTCGGTTATATCCTTGTCCGTTGCGTAAATGCATATCCAGGACGCGTAGTATTCGGTATCGCGCTTTAAGTCGGCGCGGCTGCTTGCAACTTGCATTTTTCGGGACTGTATAGAGCCCGTAGATGGGATTACCGATGAGCTTTTATACTTATAATCGCAATGAGTAAACTTCATTTTGCATCGTCTCCGCTTTTTTGAAAATGTGATTTTTTGGTAATTTGTACTATAATGTCACAGTTAATTATACAACCCCATCTGCTATTTGTCAATAGCATAGTGCAAAATGGTGAAAATAAACAAATAGAAGGAAACAAATTCTATATCGAATATAACTTTTTGTTGCTTATATTTAACTTTAGTTTATTGAAAGGAAACGAGATTTGTGGTAAAATGTTATTGTGAAAATGGCGTCGAAGCCCTTGGACTGAAAAAATGTGTGTATACAAGTAAGTATTTGGGAGCTTCGCCCTGCTTCTTACCTTGACTTAAATAGCAAAAAGTAAGCTATTAAGATAAAAAAACTACAGGAGAAAAGTTATGAAAAAGAGAACTCTGAAAAAAGCGTTGTCATTATTTCTCGCAGTGCTGATGATAGCGCTGGCGCTTCCTCTTACGATGTTGCCTATAGCGGCAGAGGAAAGTGAGACCATAGCTACAACCATTACGCATGCGAAAATCTTTGCGAAGAGAAGTGACGGATACGACCTTCACACTTCGTATGGCTCCGTTGCAGGAATGATCGACGGAGATCCCTACGATACGTCCGCGGATGGAAGAAGTAAACGTCCGTACTACGAGTCCGAGTCCATATCTTCCCCCTATACGCCTCTTATGGTGGGCTCAACAATGAGTCTGTATTACGGATATGCAGTATTCGAGCTCAACGGCTTGAGCACTCTTGACGACGTAACTATTTGGCTTACGGGTAACGGATACGCTGCAGATAAGGCAGTAGCCTGGAGCGATCCCACATCAAGCTGGGGTATTAACGATGGATATGAAATCCTTGTGAGCACTGACGGCGAGACCTGGACTTTTTTGAAGGAGTTCAGCGGAATGTGCGGAGATGGAACTGATCCCGGAGCGAAGTTCCCTGTTGAGGGCGATGCCGCATACGCGTCTAAAACTGTTGACGGCTACCTCAGAGTTGGTCACAAGATAGATCTTCGTGATGGTGAGGGTAACGGAGTTTCGGCAAAGTACGTTGCAGTTGCCGTAACAGCTCCCAGTAAGGACGGATGCATCGATATCGGTGAGGTTACCGTAAACGGAACGGTAGATACGCTCAATGTCGAAAAGACTCCCGCAGAGATATATGCAGCTGCCGGCAACGGCGACCTTCTTAAGGTTGTCGACTTTAACGACATGTCCTGGCGCAACGATTTTGCAGATCACAACAACTGGCATGCCTATGTTATGACTTCCGCAAACGGAAGATCGCTGAAGCAATTGATACATTCGAAGGCTATACTTGCCGACTATAATAATAAGCGCTCAATTTGGGGCGGATTTTCTGCTGCAGATAGCTTCTCCACCGAGGGCGGCGAAAAATACACAATCACGTATGATGCAAGATTCGGAAATACAAAAACCGGAGTAGGCATCATGGTAGATTGTACAGATAATGACACGGATATTCTTGTTACCGGATCCGGTGACACCTATCTGTATAAGTGGAACACTAAAGCCACCACGGGAACAGTAAACTGGTTGACCGCGGGCGGATTCGCCGCCGACAAATATGGTGATTTGCATTCGTTTGCAGTCGAGGTTGATACTGCAAACGGAACGATGACTCTTTACGTAAAGAATACTGAAGGCGAATACGTAAAGGTAGAAACGTTTACAGGCGTAAAGTTCAATAAAAAATTAGACTGCAGAATCTATACAAGATATACGTCCGGAACGGTAGACGGCAATTACTGGAATGAAATTGCAGATGTTCTGATATACAAGGGCGCTGTCAGCGATATTAAGGCAGAAGCAATAGACAGAGCTGCTGAGTATGATAGTGCGAAGGTTGGCGATCTTCTTAACACCGTCAACTTCAACTCTCTTGGCTGGGCAGGCAATTTTGCATCTGACTCCAACAGAGGTGCGTATATCACTGCTTCCAAGGACGGAAGCTCCGCAACGCTTTCCGTTGCAAACTATAGCTCGAAGCGCGCTATGTGGGCAGGATACAGGGGAGAATACACATATCCTCTTACCGCAGACGCAAACGGCAATTACAGAAAATATACCGTTATGTTCGACGTAGATTTCGGTAACGAAACCGGCGGTAGAACGTTGGTAGGTATTCAGGTTGACGGGAACTATGCTATTACCGTCGACGGAAACGGAAACTCCAGACTCTGGGACTGGAATAACGACATGTCCGCGGATACGGAGGTTGGAGCAAACTATCCCGTCGAGCAGTGGGACTATGATGGCTTGTGGAGTCCTAAGTCCGGTACACAGACCTTTGCTGTTGAGGTTGACCCCGAAGCAAAAACAATGTCCCTCTATATTGTGGACCTTGACGGCTCGTTCAATGAGGTAGCTACGTACGGTGATGTAGACTTTGGCGATTATTTGAGCTGCAGGATTGTCATAAGAGGCGCAGTTAATGCCAATTCTTGGGCTAAACTTTCTAACTTGTTGATATACAAGGGATTGCCTGTATCTACCGAGGAAGACAGAGTTGCCGAGTATGATAACGCAAAGGACGGCGATCTTCTTTATACTGTCAACTTCGCTGACCGCTTCAATTGGCGTCAGGGCTTCTATAGCGATAGCAACTACGGTGCGGATGCCGTTATTTCCGAGGACGGAAGCATGGCAAGACTTACCCTTATTGACGGTAAGTCGTATAACCGCGCTATTTGGGGTGGAATCGATACCTCTTATCCTCTCAGAGACGTTGTTGAAGTGATAGAGCCGGAGGAAGGTTCTGATGAAGAGACTACCTACGTATACGGCGACAAGCAGTATAAGTACACCATCATATTTGACCTCGAATTCGGAAACACCGCATACAACAAGTACGGACTTGGCGTCATGGCCGACGGCGACCATTCGATCGTTATCGACGGATTTGGCTGTAACCGCTGTTATAAGTGGAACACCGAAAAGGTCGGAAAGTCTGACGCGGGAGAGGATAAGTGGAACTACTCGACCGACGTAGAAAAGTCCGAGAAGCATACGTTCGCAGTTGAGGTCGATCCCGAAAATAACACTATGACTCTTTACGTTGCGGATGCTAACGGCGCGTTCAACGCAGTAAGAACGCTTACCTATGACGGCGCAAAGCTTGGCAATAACCTTAACCCCAGAATTTACACAAGAAAGCTCAGCGGTACTTCGGACGCAAATTCCTGGACCGAGATTTCTGACATGAAGATATACAAGGGACTTATGGCAGGTGAGATTCAGAGCGAAACGGGCGCGGCTGTTCGTCTCAGCAGTCCCACGGGTATTCGCTTCGAGAGTGAGTTCAGAAAGTACACGCTTGATTCCTTGAAGAAGGAATACGGCGAGGAGAATGTAAAGCTCGGTATGATAATCACTCCTACCGATTACCTCACCGAGAACGGCGTCGACTTTACTATGGAAGCGCTTGATGCATGCGATGCTATCACGGGCGTTAAGTACGTAAAGATTGATGCGACTACGGTACACGTAGACGATGACGGCCTGTTCTACACTATTAACTGCGCGCTCGTTAACGTAAAGGCTGCTAACTACACGCGCGAGTTCTCTGCAAGAGCGTTTATTGAAATTAACGGCGAAATTTACAAGTACTCTGATTTTGACGTGGAGTATAACTCCAGATCCGTCGCAGAGGTAGCAAGAAAGGCATATGGTGACACCAAGACCGAGATGGGCGGAGATTACGTAAACGCGATAACCATTGCAGGCGTTACCGTATACAGCCCCTACGATGCAGACGAGATGAAGACGCTCACGAGCTTCTTCAATCAGCCTGACGGCGAGGGAACAAACAAGAACTCCACCATTTCCGTGCTCACCTACAACCTTGAGTACAAGAGAGATGACGCTTGGGAGGGAAGAAACCCCGCAAACGCAGTTCAGATTATTCTTGACGTTAACCCTGATGTTGTCGGACTCCAGGAGGATACCGAGGACTGGAACGATTATCTCGCTGTTCTTGAGAACAAAGGATACGCAAATATTGCAGGAGACAGAGAGTACAAGTGGTCCAACAAGTTTGGTAACGGCTGGGCGTTTAACGACATCTACTACAAGACCGAGAAGTTCACTCTTGTGACTTCCGGTTGGGATTCCTTCAAGAATCTTGCCAAGACCTACACTATTGAGGGCTATGAGGGAACTGATATGTCCATCGACTCTCAGGGTGACGCAGAGGGCTGGTTCTCTAGCGAGGACATCGGAAGAACCTTTAGCTACGCAGTTCTCAAAGACAATACGACCGGCGAGGTAATTCTCTTCGTTAATACTCACCTCCACTACGGTGACGGCACAAGCTCCTCCGACGAGAAGTGCGCTGACGACCACGTTCTTCGTGAGTATCAGTCAAGACTTCTCGCAGCATGGATGAAGGATCAGGAAGCACAGTATCCTACGCAGATACTTACCGGAGATATGAACGCTCACATAAACTCCAACAATGGTAAGGCGGTTCTTAACGGCTACTCCGAGAGCGGACTCTCCTTCGCAAGAGATGAGGCTTGCATTACCGGTGACACCGGCGGTACGCTAGCAAGCTCAAGTAATTACGTTGGACGTGATGAATATGTATTTGACCACATTCTCTTCAGAAACACCGAGGCTCTCACCTACACCGTAGTTAACGTTATGAACGACCCCGGTACTGTAACCGAGACCGATGAAGAGACGGGCGAGGAAGTAGTCAAGGATGTTATGAGATATCCCTCTGACCACATTCCCGTATACGCAACGTTCGCATATTAATTAAGGAGGGGTTGTATTATGAAAATGAAAAAGGAATACGTTTCTCCCGAAATGAGAGTAGTAGATATCGATACGAAGGACATCATGGTATTTTCCGTTATATTCGGAAACGACAATCTTGATAACTGGGCGGAGGACCCATTCTAAAAAACATTAAAAATTTTTTTCAAAAAAAATATAAGGAGGTTTTTTATGAAAAACACGATGAAAAAAATTTTGGCATTGGTATTGGTCTTGATGATGACCGTACCCTTCATGGCAATCGCGACATTCGCAGATGCGGCTACGAACGATATTTACGCTGCCGCTGCGGACGGAGCGCTTCTCTACGAGGCTGACTTTAGCGGCGCTGATGACTGCTACAAGCCCAGCAACGAAACTGCTGCTGCAAACGCAGGTTACAACTGGGCTTGCGATAATATAACCGCAACGGTTGATCCTGAGGACTCCGGCAAAGTGACTATTAAGGTTACACCGCAGAACAATACTGCTTGGGGCGCGGATGTAGACAATCTTCCTCTTGGCGAGGGATATTCCTATACGATTAAGTTCAAGGTTTCCTGCGCAGATAACGAAAACCCTATCGGATTGCTGTTTGACGGCACTCACGGTGGTTATTTCTACGCACACAAGGCTCGAATTCAAAGAAACGGTAGCGCATTGACCGGACATAGCTGGGGTAATTATACCGAAAAGTTGGAGCAGGAGTACGTTATTGAGATAAACGGTGACGATACGACGTTTGCTTTGTACGTAAAGGGCGAGGACGGCAAATGGAGCAAGATAGACGATGGTACTCCCAAGGAGGATCCGCCCGCATTTTTCAGAGACCGTCTTGGATTATATTTCTATTCGTATTACGTAACTGAAGTAACCGTTAGCGACGTATGCGTATACAAGGGCATATCGGTTGTAGCTAATGAAAATGCTGCCGTTACTCCTCCCGCAGGTGGCGAGGGTGAAGGCGAAGGCGAAGGCGAGGGTGAAGGCGAAGAGCCCGTTATTTCCACGGCTTTGTGGGACGGAGTTGAAGAGGGCGGTCTCCTTTACTCTGCTGACTTCAGCGGAGCTGACGACTGCTTCAAGCCCAGCAACGCAGCCGCTGCTGCAAACGCAGGTTGGGAGTGGCCTTGCGATAACATCACCGCAAACGTTGATTCCGAGGACGCAGGCAAGGTAACTATTAAGGTTACCGAAAGACCTACGGGCGAGGAAGGCGTTACCGAAAAGAAGAACGCCGCTTGGGGCGCAGACATCGAAGGACTTCCTCTCGGCGAAGGATATTCCTACACCGTTAAGTTTACCGTGAGCCGTACGAGCAACGTTCCGATAGGCTTGCTTATCGACGGAACCTACGGCGGTTACTTCTACGCTAACAGGGGCAGACCTCAAAGAAACGGTAATGCGGTAAGCGGATACTCTTATATCGATTACTCTGAACTTACCACCGACTACGTTGCCGGATACGACGGCGGAACGGAGAACTATCCTTCCGTTCAGGAGTACGCTATGGAGATCAACGGCGATAATACCACGATCGCTTTGTACGTAAAGGACTCCGAGGGCAGATGGCTTCTTATCGAGCAGTACAGCCCTGTTGAGGATCCCTCCGTATTCATGAGAGATTATCTTGGAATTTACTTCTACTCGTATTTCGTGACCGAAGTAACCGTAAGTGACCTTAACGTATACAAGGGTGTTGCTCTCATAGCTGCTGAAAATGAAGCAGCTCCTCCTATGGACATTCCCGAAGAGGAAGAGGGAGAGGAAGAAGAGGAAAAGGGCGAATCCAGCAAACCCGAAAACAAGCCTCCCGTATTGGTTGAGGATAACAAGGACACCGAGGCTGCTCCTGCTCCCGAGACCGAGGCAGCCAAGGGCGGCTGCGGCAGCTCTATCGGCTTCTGCGGTGCGGCTGTTGTTATGGCTTCTGCAATAGGCGTTGTTGGTTTAACCTCAAGGAGAAGAAAAGATGACTAAATCAAAATTTTTAAAAGCAGGCAGCTTGCTTCTTGCATTGTTGCTTTTGCTTATGACCTTCGTTGCCTGCGACGTTGACGTACCGGAGGAAACTGAAACCCAGGGAATCGTCGAAGAGGCAGCTACCGATCCCGTTCCTCACTACGACTGGGGCGGAAGAAACTTTAATATACTCGCTTTGAACAACGCCCACGAGCCCAATTTTGAGCTTGTAGGTGAGCTCGGCGGAGATATAATGGCAGATACGGTTTATCACAGAAACAACTGGATAGAGGAGTACTACAACGTAACTATTACGGTTGATGATAACTACACGGAGGATGCCGACGGTCTTGAGGCTCTTAAAAACGTTATACTCGCTGAAGATTACGACTACGATTTGGCGTTCTTGGCGCGTAACTATATGTCGTCTGCAATCTTGGCAGGATATATGAACGACCTTGACGCTGTGTCGTATATAGACTTCACAAACGAGTGGTACAACTCCGAAACTCTTGACACCATGAGAGTCGGAGGCAGACTGTTCCACATGGTAAGCGACTTCTCGCTCGTTGACAAGGCTCGAATCAACACCTTGTACTACAACCGTGATCTCGGAGCTGAAAACCAGCACGCCGATATCGTTCAGATGGTTCGCGACAAGCAGTGGACGATAGAGCAGATGCTCATTTATACCAAGAGCGATCCCGGCGGAGACGGCAAGATGGATCTTGACGATAGCTGGGGACTCGTTGCGGCAGGTAAGGAATTCCCCGTTTCCTTCTGGAGCGGACTTAACAATAAGATCGTTGCTTTTGATGCAGAGGATAATTGGAGCGTTGAGGTTGCTAACGAGCATTCGATGAACAGCATCGCAGAACTCCGCAAGCTCTTTAGCGAGGACCTTTCCTTCTGCGGAAATAAGTTCGGTACTTACGACGACCCGCACGATACCTTCCTTGACGGCAGAGCGTTCTTCTACGCTTCCTCGCTGTCGTCCATTGAAAGCTTGGGAGAGAACGCACAGTTCTCTTATACTCCCTTGCCTTATCCTATGTACGACGTAGAGCAGGGACGCTATTACACGACTAACGACAACACCTACGGTGCAACCTACGGAATTCCGATCTGCGCGGCAGACGCTGATTTCTCCGCGTTCATGGTAGAGGTTCTGTCGTGGAAGTCCTCGGACACTACGCTCACTACCTACTACAACACCGTTTGTAAGGTTAAGAGCAGCTACGACGAGGTTTGCGCTGAAATGGTAGACGTCGTTGTTGATAGCCTCGTGTTCGATTTCGGTCTTGTATACGGAAGCCAGATAAATCTTAAGACAAAGATTTTGCTTGAGAGCATTAACACCACTAAAGATATCTCCGGATTGTACGGCGGCGTTAAGACGTCTACCGAAAACAAGATTGAAAATCTGTTTAATTCTATTGAAGCGTTAGACTGATTTATTTATAGAACTGCACAAGTCCGTCAATGATGGGCTTGTGCAGTATCGTCGTTAAAAATGCCAAGCGCTTGCGGCGATTATCGTTTAAAATTCGTTTGGCAAAGTTTATTAACGGCCTAAAAAATGGCTAAAATGGAGGAGCTATGTCTATATTCGGTTATTCTGTGTTAGATTTCGGAGCGGTTGGTGACGGTGTTACCGACGATACTGCCGCTATTCAAAAGGGAATAAATTTTCTTGCGGAGCGTGGAGGCGGCAAGCTGTTTTTTCCGTTTACAAAAGGTGGATATAGGATAGCATCTCCGGGAATTGAGGAGCTTGACGGTCAGCCGTTGCGCTCCCAACTATACATACCTCGCGGTAGACACAACATCATACTTGAGGGCGAAATGCCCTGCATGATGCTCTATCCCTATCAGGTCAGACCTGACGACGGAAATTACTCTCCGACTAGCTTTGGCAGAAACAGTGTCAATACGAGAATATTCTCTG
Organism: Eubacteriales bacterium; assembly: GCA_045631025.1. GTDB lineage: Bacteria > Bacillota > Clostridia > Oscillospirales > CAG-272 > HGM12713. The sequence goes on along the minus strand of JAZQTY010000203.1, from coordinate 28,281 downwards.
ACTGGAATCCCCCCGAGGAGCACGATCCCACGGCTCGTCCGTGGTCTATACTGTCCGCTCCGATAGGAGATTCGTGCGCGGGAAAATTCAGCGTAAGATCCTTTTCTATACGCAATCTTGAATTTGCCGTCGCGCTTGATAAGGAAAAAATGTATCCGACGCAGGGAGCGGTTAATCTTGGTAACGTATCAAGAATTAACGTGTGCGATTCGCAGTTTTGTCTGAATGAAGAGATCGGAGACACGTTCCTTGGTAAGGAGCTTCAGAAAAACCCTTGTCACGTTGCGGGACTTATTACCTCGCAAGACCAAAACGACAATAACGTTTTGCGTAACGTAGCCGTACAAGGCTTTAAGTACGGCTTGGTTATGGGTGAGCACGTCGTTGCGGATTATCTTTATATCCACAACTGCGAAGAGGGAATGACCTTCCACGATTGCTCTCACGTATCAACCATAAATCATATAGTAGCCCAGCACAATACCGTAATTATGTCAACTACCGACGTTGAGCTTTACGGAAACAAGAAGGGGAAGTGCAACGTATTCGTAGGCACCTTGAATTTTGAATGCGGAGTGGGCTTCAAGCCTGCTATTTCCCAGCTTCAGTACGGTGTTCGCGACACGGAAAACCGACTTCGCGGCTCGCTCTATTGGCATAAGCCTTGGGGCAAGAAGGAGTTTCCGGTATTGGGAGCTGAAAATTTCATAGTTAAGAGATTTGGCTACGAGGAATAAAATTGAAAATTCATCGGCCGCACGGAAAGCGGCGACCGATTATCATATTATCTTTAAATCAAAAAGAGGAAAAATTAAATGAAACGTAAAATTAGATTTTTAAGCTTGTTATTGGCGCTTCTTATGCTGGTTCCGGCGCTGTTTGCTTGCGACAGAATTCAAGGCGGCGACGTGCAAACGAGCGATACCGAAGCGCAGACGACGCAGCCCGGTGAGCCGACTTTTAGGCTTAACGGCGTTAAAATGACGGATTATACCATAGTTTACAGTGGAAAAACGAGTGAACATGCGGTTGAGTATTTTAATTCTAAATTGAATGAGATATACGAAATAGAGCTTGAGTCCGAAAAGCTTGCAGGCGACGGCTATCAGATATTTATAGACAAAAAGGGTAGCGACGCAAGTATTTCTACGTTCTTTGACACCTGCGACGAGGGAATGATCGGATACGACGGAAAGAACGTATATATATTGGCTAAAGATAACGTTGGACTTTGCAACGTAATAGACTCTTTCTTTGATAAGGTTACTACCGACGGGGCGGATACCGTAATTACGGTTGACAAAAACGAGAAGGTTGCTTTTGCCAAGGATAGCCTTAAGGTTATGTCGTATAACGTTCTTTACGATATGTATTACGACGATGCCCAACAGCTTCCGCGAGATATTACGGCGCTTGCGAACTTTATAAAGGAGCAGGCTCCCGACGTTTTCGGAACGCAGGAGACTATGAGTCCTCATAAGGAAAAAATACTCGCGGCAATGCCTAATTACGATTGCTACGAGGGCATCGTATTGAAGGGAAGCGGAGTATCTAATATGATATTCTGGAACGCCGATAAATATACGAAGGTTTCCTCCGGCTTCCAGTATTTGACGAATACTCCGTTCGTTGAGTCCAAGATCGAGGAGTCGAATTCTTACAGAGGTTTTTCTTACGTAGTTCTTGAAAGCCTTGCTACGCATAATCAGTTTGTGTTCGTTAACGTGCACGTAACGTACAGAAATGCGCAGGGAGAGAATAACGACGATAACGCAAGATACAAGCAGGTACAGTATCTTAATAAGTTCCTTGAGGGTAAAAAGTGTGAGGGGTTGCCCGTCATTCTCGTTGGTGACTTTAACTCCGTGCCCACGAGTAAAACCTTGAGATCCATTGAAAATCTTGAGCGCTTCGACAGAACTGCAACGGTTACGAAAAAGAAGGGAGACGTGGGCGGAACGATCAACGGTACGCAAGGAACTAAACGTCAAAATTACATTTTCGACCATATCTTCGTAACGAGCGACAGAATCGAGACCGAATATTTTACTACTCTTAACGAGGAGAGCAAGGTAAACGGAAGATATCTTTCCGACCATATGCCGGTAATTGCGGAGATCGTAATATACTAAAACAAATATACGTTAACGTTTTTTGCCAAAGCTCTTGATATTGGACGAAACATAGTGTATAATAGTATCGTAGCTTACGCTGCGTTGAGTTTAATGAAATTTTGGAGAGATATATGAATATTGGCGTTGAAAACGGAAGTTCTTTTGCAAACGAGGCGAAAGAAGATAAAGTATATAAGTACGAAATGCACGTGCATACCCGCCCGTGCAGCGGTGGCGGCGGAGATATAAGAGAACATATCGATGATTTGATAAGCAAGGGCTTTAGTGGCATGGTCGTTACCAACCATTTTTACGTTGGCGACAACAGGTTGGATAGAACGCTGCCTTGGGAGGAATTCGTTGACGCTTACCGTCAGGATTATCTTTATGGGCTTGAATATGCCAAGGAGGTTGATTTTGACCTTTTGTTCGGACTTGAGGAAGGCGTCAGAAACGGTCAGGAGATCCTTTTGTATGGAATTACTCCGGATATGATAGCGGCGCATCCCGAGCTGAAAAAAGCATCAGCGGAAAAATACGCCGAGGTTATTCATGCCGAAGGAGGACTCGTTTACCAGGCGCATCCTTTCCGCGCAAGAGAGTACGTAAAAAATCCTTTTCCGCTTGAATGCCTGGATATGCTTGACGGTATAGAGGTATATAATGCGGGGAATGAGTCCGCGTGGAATGAAAGCGCGCAGAATTTAGCGGATGAAAACGGGCTTGCTTGCGTTGCGGGCTCCGATGCACACAAGGTTGGAACAGCGGGGAGAGCCGGAATTGCAGTTGGAGAACGCATAAGAAATAACGATGATCTCGTTAGAGTATTGAAAAGCAGAAGCTATACGATTTTAACAAACGAATAAATTTAACCCAAGTGGCGTTTTGAGGTGGGGGTGGCTTTTGCTACCCCTGCGCTTTTGCTGAAAGGATATTTATGAAAAAAATTTTTGCCTTGATTTTGGCTCTCACGTGCCTCATTTCGCTGTTCGCGTGTACGGCGGGGGCATGATACCCCCGGATAAATTTTACAAACTTTCCAAAATTATCGAGACTAACTACTACGTTGGCGAGCTATAAAGTGCGCCGTATCAAGGAGAAACTGAAATGGAAACGCAAAACTCCAAGTGCTCTATGCTAAAAAGAGCCGTAGGACTTGGATTTATAGGTATATTTGCTTACATTGCAAACTACTATTTAAGAAATCTTTTAAGCGTGGCGACTCCAAGCATGCTGGAGTCCGGAGAATATACCGCTGAATTTATTGGACTTCTTTCTTCCGTTTATTTTGTCGTATATGCTTCGGGGCAGCTTGTAAACGGACTCGTTGGAGACGCGATCAACCCGAAATACATGATATCCGTAGGTCTTACGGTTACCGGAAGTGTAATTGCGCTTTTTCCGAGTCTGCCGTTTGCATGGATGCAGGTGGCTTGCTTTGCGCTTATGGGCGTCGGTCTTTCAATGCTGCGCGGACCTATAATGAAAATGGTTTCTGAAAACGTGAATAAGGATTACTCGAGAGTAATATGTACGTGTCTATCGGCTGCATCGTTTGCAGGTCCGCTCGTTGCAAGCTGCTTTGCCATGGTGTTTAAATGGAATACTATGTTTGTAGTGGCTGGAGGAGCTGCAATTTTAATTGCCGTAATAGCGTTCGTTTCGCTGACCGTATTAGAGCGCAAGGGATATTTTAACTTTCATAGCAATAAAAAACCAGGCTTGCGTGACTATTTGCAGCTGTTTAAAATTGAAAACTTCGTGTTTTATATGGTCGTTGGCGGAGTCGTTGAGATAGCGGCATCGGCAATCGGCTTTTGGATACCTACGTATCTTTCGGATGCGCTCAAGCTCGACAGCGTTACGACGAATACTTTGTTTTCTGTAATATCGCTGACGAGCGCGATTGCTCCGTTTGTATCTCTGTTCATTTTTAAGCTCACGAAGGAAAGAGATATAGCAATGATGCGATGCGGATTTTCCATTGCGGTGGTTGCGTTTTTGTGTATGATATTCGTACCCGCCATATGGGCAAAGGTAGCATTTCTTATCATAGCAAGACTCAGCCTTTCGTGCTGCTCTGCCGTTTTGTGGAGTATTTATATACCCGGAATGGGAAGCACGGGAAAGGTATCAAGTATAAACGGAGTGATAAATTGCACGGGTTATCTTTCTGCGTCAGTGGCTAACGCCGTGTTCGCGAAGCTTCTGGGGCTTGATTGGAACGGAGTCGTACTCGTTTGGTGCGGAATTGCCGCAGTTGGACTTGTGGCAGCTCTCGTAGTAAGAAAGAAAAAGGCTGATAATCAGAGTAGAGAAATATAAAATACGAATTTAGTTAGTTTAATATACGCAACAGCGCAGTGAGCCACGGCTCACTGCGCTGTTGCGTTTGTGGGAAGCCACGTAAGAAACATGAGCAACCTGAAAGACAAAAAATATTGCAATATGTCGCTTTTAAAACGACCAAAAAAGTCAAAAAATATAGTAAAATAAAGTCGTGAAAAAATTCATGTAAAATTTTAGAAAATAAAAAGTATTTTTGGGATTTTTTGCGTATATTATATATGAATACTCAAAACACAATAAGGAGAATTTTAAAATGGGATACGCAGAAAATTGGAATTATATAGTATCAAGATATCGAGAATTATATAATTTAAGGGAAAGCAATATACAACGGGAATGGGAAGATTATTTTTTAGATTTAGAAATATTCGGGTATAGTCGAATGCTTAAAGAAGTTGATTCGCAGAGAACAGTTAATTTTGGCACAAGTGAAAGAGGAATTCCCGATATTATTATAAATACGAATGGGCAAGATCTGTTTGATGTTGAATTAAAGCAATATAATATGCCTTTTTCTCAAGAAATGCAAAAGCAATTGATAAGCTATTTAAGGCAATTGCGTATTTCTGTCGGTATATTGGTATGCCAAAAAATATATGTTTGCGTATATAACTACCAGAATGATACAATCAAAAGGCGGGAGATACCCTTTGTTGAAAACAATCCTGAGGGAATAAAGCTCATTGAGCTACTTCGAAAGGGAAATTTTTCGGCAGAGCGGATAGAAGAATTTATAGATTCGAAAAATAATTTCTCCAATAACATTCAAAAGATTAAAGATGAGCTTACAACGGAAACCATTTTAGAATTGATAAAGCTTTATCTTGAAGGTACTTATTCTGAAAAGGAAATCGACACGGCACTGCAGGATGTTTCAATAGAGGTAAAGCCTAAAACAACTATAATTGTTAATCCTCCAATTGTAGATAAGCCTACAAAAGGGAAGGGCATGGATTATTCGAAATATTGTTTCGAGGGAATGATATACGGCAAGGCAAGATTGGTTGAGGCTGTAGTTAAATCATACGTTCGAGATAATCCTACTATCAAATATGGAGAATTAAAGGCTGTTTTTTATGACAGATTGCAAGGGTCATGCGGTGTTGTTGCTAAACCTGACGAGGCAAGAAGTCGTCGGGAAGATTATGAAAAAAGATACTATTCGGGTTCACCAATATACTTGTTGGATACGCCTATTTGGGTTTGTACGCAATGGGGTCAAGGGAATATTCATGGGTTTATAAAAAGAGCAGAATCATTAGGATACAATATAGTAAAAATCAGCAATTAAAACGAGTGGAGGAAGAAAATGCTCGCCAAGTATGAAAGATTAAACGAATTTCTTAATAAAGAATTCGATGTAACCGTTGACAAAGACAGAAAAGGAAAGACCTGCGGATATACGACCAAATTTGAGGGGGGATTTAATCATTACTACATAAAAGTAAAATTTTATGACACCGGAGAGGAAAAGTATTTTTATTTCCCCGATCAATTCAGATTTCACCTTGAAGCGGTTGATAAAAAGATTCAATCTGAAATAATAGATATAATTAATCAGCGTTCATGCAAAGCAATCAGAATATGGGAAAAACCGGAAAAAATAAAAAGACGGATTTTGTTCGGTGCCGCTTATGGGAAAAATAGCAGGGATATATACGTTCAGTTTTGTAATTTTTTTGATTGGGAAATTTCTAAAAAGGGATATTTTGGTATGAATACGCTCATGTATGCCAAAAATTGTACCCCGGAGGGATACAGCGTATGGTTCATACCTCACAATGACCGTTTTGAAAAATTTAATGAAAATTACCACTGGTTTAATTTCGTAAAGGGGAATGTCATAGAAGAAATTTGGCTTGGTAATGAAACACGGTCCATTCATAACGATTGGTCTGATAGAGTAACATTTATTAAAACTAAAGAGGGGTATGCCTTTTATGGCATATACCGTCCGCAAGAGATCGTGGAGAAAGAAATAAACAATAAAGTTCGAAAAGTGAAAATATACAAGCAATTTTCTATGGAATATTCAAATTATTGATAAATAAATTGTAGTCAGAGGAAAGCAAATGGCAATTGATAGTGTAAATCTAAAAAATCATGCAGAATTCTTAAACAAAGCCTTCAAGACGAATTTCAAGACCTTTACAAAAAGCAGATATAGCTTATCTGACGACTTTTGGTTATGGTTTATAAACTCGGATTTGAAGAAAAACAACGGTTGGGAAATAGTGATTACAGAGGATGCCGTTAGCGAGGAATACATCAACAAAGACAAAAGACCGCCTTATTACGATTTTTTTCGTGATGAAAAAGCATACCGAATTATTGTTTTGTTTGAGGAAAACGAGTACGGAAATAAGTACCGTATTTTAGGACTTTATGAGTACGATTTTGAAAACAGTGATGAATACAATTCGATTCATAAATTTATAAAGTGCAAGACAACAGAAGATATTTCGGAAAACATAAGAAGATATATTGATAGAAGATATAGCCGCTGCATTTATAGTGCTTCAAATACACCTCGAGAGGTATCGGACCCTCCAAAAAAAGACTTCGCAGCTGCTCCGTATATAGGACAGCCACAAATTAAAAGCGATACTATAATTGAAGCTTTGAAAAATATGGATAAAGGGTTTTCAGATACACTGCTTTATTACATAGACAAAAAGGGTATTACTGACGTTGAATGCTATAAACAGGCTAACGTTGACAGAAAAATATTTTCAAAAATAAAATGCAACCAAGATTATCGCCCAAGTAAGTCAACGGCAATAGCTTTTGCCATTGCACTCAAATTGGATATCAACGAGACAAACCATCTTTTAAGAACTCTTGGATATTTGCTTTCCAACAGCAATAAGTTTGATATTATAGTAGGATACTGTATAAAAGAGCAACTGTACGACGTGAATATTATCAATATGATATTGCTGGATTTTGATCAGCCACTTTTGGGATATTAATGTCGCTTATCAAACTACAAAAAACTCTTTCAAATTGGTATAATTAAGTATATCAAAATAAAAGAAGCTTTTTATGAGCACTTTTTTGGTATAATAGCTATATTTGTGATTATGATGGAAGTTTGTTTTTTGTGGGAGAGCTCTCGGATTGGAAGTCAAGCGGAGGGCGTGGAATGAATACCAAAAAGAAAACAGCGCAGTGAGCCACGGCTCACTGCGCTGTTGCGTCTGTATGCATATCCGAAGCGAGGGAGGGTGATTTCTCGCTTTGATTTTTTATTTTGTTTCTATACTCTGCGGGAGGGAAGCCGTATTTCTTTTTAAAGGCTATCGTAAATCCGTTTCTGTGATTATAGCCTATCGCTTCCATTATTTCGGTAATAGAAAGGTCAGAATTGGCAAGTGAGTTCTTTGCCCATTCCATTTTGCAATCGTTGATATATTCAGATGGATTCATGCCAATAGCCTCGGTGAATATGCCGGAAAAGTATCTTTTATTGTAATGCAGATACTTTGCCAGATCCGCAACGGTGACGTATTTCAGATTTTTAGCGACATACGCTTTGGCTTCGCGCACTATCTGCGCTATTTTCTCGGTTGCGAATACTTCGGTCGTCGATATGACCTTTTCGCTCGGCTTTATATAGAAAAGGTAAATATCTATGAGGGATTTCAAATATGACGTCGAGGTCTCGCCGAGGTTGGTTTTATAAAGGAGAGTCATAGTCAGCTCAAATATATCCGATCCGTTTTCGATCGGTAATATACTTTGAGAGCCTCTTTTGTTGATTTCATCCAATACGGTTTGTACATAAGTTCCTTCTAATGAGAGCCATGCGGATACGTAAGGATCAACGGGGTCGGAAATGACGGTGTGCGTTTCATAGGGGAGGGTATAGTAAGCCTGTCCTTCGTAAAAGGGCTTTCCGTTAAGCGTTCCTTTGCCTTTAACAATGAAATTCAAAAACATTTTTTCGCGGCATCTGCTTCTGATATAGGAATCCGGGGGAGACAAAGATATGCCTAAACCCATACTCATGATTTCGGGGTTTTTTTGAGAGATAGTTATGCTTGACGTATAATATACGTGATCGGGCTGTATCTCGGGTCTGTTGGGTGAGATTATCTCTCTTAAATCGTATATTTCTTGTGAAACCTCGGACGATAAATAGTAAGAATGCTTGTAGATGTAATTCCCGAGATTCATTTTTATACCTCCTATTTTTGTGTTTCCGGTTTTTGACGACTTGGAGTGGTTTTGCGCGTATATTTTTAAGTGCATTATATAACTTTATGTGTAGTTTGTCAATAGTAAACGAAAAAATAGTCAATATTTACAAAAAATAACATTACATTTGTGCGTTCAAAATGACCTTTTGTTGTGTTTCTATGACGTTTGTTTGTTGAATTTGGGGTGGAGCTGTGATAGAATATATATACAGAAGAGTATATCCATAGGGATATAACCGCGATTTGATGCGTTTTTACCCCCATGCGCACGGGAGGCTTTATGAATTTACAGTTTGATTTTGAAAAGAAGCTCGGCAAAATAAAGCCGATGCACGCCGTGGGACAGCCGCCGATGGACATTGGCGAGAATGGGGTCATCGGCGACATGATGAGGTACTTACGGGAGGCAAATATTCCGTACGCCCGTATGCACGACGTTGGAGAAGGATACTTCGGCGGTAATATGTTCGTTGACATTCCGAACCTGTTTCGCGATTTCGACGCAGATGAGAACGATCCCGCATCTTATGACTTTGCCTTTACCGACAATTTGTTTGCAGTTATGTATGAATACGGAATTGAGCCGTATTTCCGCTTGGGAGTAACCATTGAGAACGCTCACAGGGTAAAGGCATACCGCATATTCCCGCCTAATGACCCTTATAAGTGGGCGAGAATATGTGAGCACGTTATTCGCCACTATAACGAGGGCTGGGCTGACGGATATCACTACAATATCAAATATTGGGAGATATGGAACGAGCCCGACAACGAGGAAAACATTGAACTAAACGATATGTGGAAGGGAACGGCAGAGCAGTATTACGAGCTTTACACCGTGACTGCGAAGCATCTTAAATCGTGCTTTGGCGACTCAATCAAGGTCGGAGGCTACGCAAGCACGGGACTTTACCTCGGCTACATGCAGACGATGGAAAAGTATACGGGCGAGCACGAGGTAAGTCACTGGGAGGAAAGAGCGATATATCACACCAAGTTCTTCCGCGGCTTCCTTGAAGCGGTTATAAAGGAAAACGCACCTCTTGATTTCTTCTCGCACCACAGCTACATGTCAGTTAACGAGACCTGCCAGGTGCAAGCCTACGTAGAAGGGCTGCTTGAGGAATACGGCTTTGGCGACGTGGAAATACATCTTAACGAATGGAATACCGACAGAACGCGAGCGTTGAGAGGAACGTCGCATGCGGCGGCGAACGCGGCGGCAATGATGATCGCGATGCAGCGTACCAAGATGTCTATGATGTGCTACTACGATGCGCGTTATGGTACGAGCATTTACGGTGGACTCTTTAATCCCCTTACGACAGATCCGTTTTGCACACTCTATTCATTCGTAGCGTTCGGTGAGCTTTACAGACTGGGCACGGAGGTCGAAACGACGGGAGAGGGCGAGAGGCTTTACGCCATCGCGGCGACGAACGGCTCCGAGCGCGGAGTGCTTATCACTAACACGGGCGATCCAAAGACGCTCACCACCAACCTCGAGGAAGGGTATACGGTATACAAGATCGACTTTGATCACCATATGACTCCCGTAGAGCTTGATTACAACAATTTTGAAATGGCGAAATGCGACACGCTGTTTTTGAAAAAACAAATATAACATAAGGAGAAAAAGTTATGAAAACGCGAAATCTAAAAAAAGCGTTATCGCTCTTTCTTGCAGTGCTGATGATAGCGCTTGCGATACCGTTCACGTTTATGACGGCGTCGGCAGAGGAGGCTACAAGCCAAAAGGTGGAGATCAATAAGGTTTCGGCTTTTGGAAAGTATGCAGATGGATATAATGTTGCATTCCGTGGCTCGTATCCTGCTGAAAACGCTTTTGATGGCGATCTCGTGAATGGTGTAAAGCCAAAAGACGGCGGCGGATACTTTGAAAGTGATGCTCAAATCGAGGCAAAAGGTGGTGGATATAAATACTGCTACCTTGACGAGAACGGCAAAATGCAGCACGGCGCAAACAACGGCGACGATTATTTTCTCTTCTTTATAATCGAGCTTGCTGACTACGCAGTAGTGGTTGATTCCTTGAATCTGTGGACGCCGGAAAGCTATTACGGCGAATGGTATATGTGCAACGACGGATACGAAATTTTCTATTCGGAAGACGGAAGCACGTATACCGACGCAGGCATTGAGTCCGCAAAATTTTACGATGTTTATACCGGCGGAAAATATGAAACCCTCTATAAGGCCGAAACGTTTGTAAATGCTGACGGCGAGGATCAGGCAGGATACGTTCACAAGATAGAAATGAACGACGTTACTGCTAAATATATCGCTATCGGAGTTTACGGACTCGCGTCGAACGCAGAAGCGATCCTTACCGAGGTTGAGGTAATGGGTACGCCTGTAGTAAATCCCTATATTGATATCAATAAGCTTTCGGTATTCGGAAATTGGGTTGAAGACTATGAGCCCATAAGCTTCAGAAACGAACCGCCCAGCCGCGTATGGACCGAAGACAAGGCGTATGACGGTGATATTACATCCGATGCGCAGACCTGGCCGGGAGCTGATAGAGATGACTTCGTTATGACTCATTTCGATGCAAACGGCGGCATGAAGCAGGGCCCTGCCGAGATCGGCACCTCGTATTTTGGAATATTCGTAGTAGAGCTTGACGATTATGCTAAAATAGACACGCTCAGCCTTTGGACACCGTATGTGAATGACTCTGATCCTGCGAACCGTCCTTACATGGCTAATAACGGATACGACATCTATTATTCCGTTGACGGCGCGTCTTATACAGCAGTAGACGGCGCATCCTTTACGGACGTTTATAAGAAGCAGAGCACTGATGATGCTCTTTACGTAGAGGGCACCTACAACGGTAAGAGCGGTCACGTTCACAATATCGATATGGGTGGCGTAACTGCAGGATATATTGCAATTGCCGTTTCTGATCTTGTATACAACGCGACCGATATAATCTTTTCCGAGATAGTCGTAGAGGGCGAGTATACTGATGCCCCCAAGGGAGATATAAAGACCTTTAAGCCTTACGGAAACGGAGTGGGCTTTTTGGGCAGCTACAATACTGAAAGAGCTTTTGACGGAAATATTATGACGGAAGCTCAAACAAAGCCTGACGCAAATCTCGCTCACAAATCCTTTGTAGAGCTTATGAGCGGCACAAATAATGCCGATGCGGCAGGAAAGTCATATTACTGCTTGTTCGAGGTTGAGCTTTATGAGGAGACCGAGGTATCTTCGTTGAGCCTCTGGACCTCCTACTACGACCACGTGCTTGACGACGGAACGTATGACGGCGAGTACATGTCAAACAATGCTTACGATATATACTACTCCGCGGACGGTGTGAACTACTACGCCGTTAAGGACGCAGAATTCAACAACGTTTATAGCGACAAGGATAACAACGGCTATTACGTTGAGAGCATGTACGGCTCTGATAAGGGTCACGTTCACGACATAGATATGAGAGACGTGAAGGCGAAGTACGTTGTTATTGCAGTTTCCGAAGCAGTGTATGGCGATGCAAACAACTATATGATCTTCTTCGAGTTCGCCGTGCACGGAACGCCGACTGCTATTGAGATAGATAAAGTGGATGCATTTGGTAGACACCTTGTACCCGAAACCGGAGCAACGCAAAATTTCTCTTTCTACAATGATTACCCAATATCGAATGCGTTTGACGGAGATATTACAACTGATGCACAGAATGCGAATCACAATAGAAATGGAGAAACCATTAAGGACTACGAAATGTGCTACTTTGATGCGGACGGAGTTATGGCTAACGGTGAAAATCCCGACGCAGACGGCAAGTCTTATTACTTGATATTTGTAATTAGGCTTGAGGATTATGCTCAAGTAGACACGCTCAGCCTTTGGACACAGTATGTGAATGACTCTGATCCTGCGAACCGTCCTTACATGGCTAACAACGGATACGATATCTATTATTCTACAGATGGAAAGTCTTATAATGCAGTAAGTGGGGCTTCCTTCGAGGACGTTTATCCTAAACAGAGCACTGCTGATGCTCTTTACGTGGAAGGTACCTACAACGGCAAGGACGGCCACGTTCATAATATCGATATGGGTGGCGTTGAGGCAAGATATATAGCAATCGCAGTTTCTGATATTGTATACAACGCGCACGAGGCGATCATTTCCGAGGTTACGGTAAACGGCGGCGCACTCAAGAAAACGCTTGTTGACGGTGCATCGGTTCGTATGGACGATCCCACGGGAATTCGCTTTACGGGTACAGTAGCCCGCAGCTACTACGACAGACTCGTTAAGGACTACGGCGAGGACAACGTAAAGCTGGGAATGCTCATCACTCCCACCGAGTATCTTGAAAATGTTGACGAATTTACCAAGGAAGCGTTCGATAATTGGAGCTTCGCAAAAACGAAGTATATCGAGATCGACGCGGACACGATTTTGGCTGACGGTAACGACAGTTACAGAATAAACTGCGCTTTGGTAAATATTAAGACGGATAACGTACAAAGAGAGTTCTCCGCAAGACTTTATATCAAGGTTACAAGTGGCGACGAGACTGAATATATCTATTCCGGATACGGTAAGTCAAGCAACTCAAGAAGCGTATCTTACGTTGCATCCGTTGCGTTGGCCGACGTAAGAGATAAGGCAGACTCGACTTACAAGAACGCAGTAACCGTTCACGGTGAAACGAAGTACAGTCCTTACGACGAGAATCAGAGAGCAATGCTTGAGACTTTTAGCGTCAAGGCTTCTTCTATTACAGTTATGACTTATAACATTAAGGCATACGGTGAAGGTGACTTCTGGGATAAAATAACCGGTAATGAGACGGGCTGGGACGGAAGAGATCCCGTATACGCTCTTGAAACGATTATCGAGATGATGCCTGACGTTGTGGGCCTCCAAGAGGACGACAGTAACCTTTACGGTGAGTACAGTAAGGTTTCCGGTCTTTCCGCATACACCCGTTTCAACTCTAACGCAAACGGCAATGAAGGAAACGAGATCCTTGTTAATACCGCAAAGTTTAACGTTATCGATGACGGCGTTGAGTATTTCAAGGAGCTTGCGAAGAATTCAAAATATTCAAGCAACAGCGACGTTTCTGACTCCAGAGTGGACTGGGATAACGACACAAAGGGCGACAACGCAAAAGGAAGATTCTTCAGATGGGTTCTCGTTGAGGATAAGACCACGGGAGAGAGGTTCCTCGTTGTTAACACTCACTTGCACTACAAGGCGTGGCTCACCGACGACGAAGCGACTAACGCTGACTGCAACAAGTACTTGCGCAGAGCTCAGGCGACGCTTATAAGACTTTGGCTCCTTGATATGAGTGAAACGTGCGCAAATCAGATCGTTATGGGTGACCTTAACTCTGACCAGAATGCACACTCCACCAAGGGACTTCTTACCGGCACGGGCGCACTTGACCAGGCAGCGGAAGATGCTGCTATCGCAGTAAACGTCGGCGGAACGCTGATAGAAGATGGATACTCCACTCGTCAGTCGCACGTATACGACCACATATTCTATAACGGCGACAGCTTGAACGCTATTGAATACGTTGTAGTAGACAACTACGACGAGGATGCTCCTACGCTCTATCCTTCGGACCACTTGCCTGTTTACGCCAAGTTTATCGCGAAATAAGGAGGAATTGATTTATGAGAAAGAATAAGAAATATACGGTTCCTTCTATTAGTATCGTAACCGTTGACACTAAAGATATTATGGTATTTTCCGTTATATTCGGAAGCGACGGAATGGATAACTGGGCAGAAGATCCGTTTTAAACACAGTAAACATAACTTAATCTTGTAATTTAGATAGCGCGGATAGCGCGTTATCTGGAAAATAAAATTTTTTTTAAAAGGAGAAAACCAAAATGAAAAAACAAACCTTGAAAAAAGCTATGGCGCTGATTATTGCAACGCTGATGCTCGCACTCGCAACCCCATTCGCTCTTATGACGGTAGGCGCGGAAGAAGCTACTCCCACACAGCTTGAAATATTGTATGTTGACTTGTTTGGCAGACATATTAAAGAAGATGCGCCGATAGGCTTAAACTTTTATGCCTCGTACCCCGCAGACTGTGCTTTTGACGGAGATATAACGACTGATGCACAGATCTTGAATAATGATGAAGTTGGTAACTTGCCTTACGAAATGTGCTATTTTGATGCAGAAGGAAATATGGAGAACGGAACGAATCCCGATGCAAATGGCAAGTCGTATTACGCAATGTTTATAATCGAACTGAATGAAGCTGCAGTAGTAGATACGTTGAGCCTTTGGACATCGTATGCGCAAGCTTCTACTTCGAACGCAGACCGTCCTTACATGGCTAACAATGGCTACGATATATACTATTCTGAAGACGGAGGCGCATTCTCTGCCGTAGAGGACGCGACGTTTTCTAACGTTTATACCGAGTATCCGGTTAACGGATTTTACGTTGAGGGTGAATACAACGGTAAGAGTGGACACGTTCACGAGATCGATATGAAGGGCGTAACTGCCGAGTATATCGTTGTTGCTGTTTCCGAGCTCGTATCCGGTGCCGACGAAGGAATCATTTCAGAGGTAGTGCTGACGGGAACTGCTATCGTCGATGAAGAAGACGAAGAAAACGAGAACAATGGAAATAACGATGTAAACAACAACGAAAACAACGCTAACGGCGATAACAATACCGGCACGACTCCCGAGGCAGATGCAAATACAGAAGCTAATACCGAGGCTGCTCCTGCTCCCGAGACCGAGGCAGCTAAAGGCGGATGCGGCGGAAGCATAGGTATCGCAGGCATTGCTATGATATCTCTCGTATCGGGCGCTGCTCTCGTAATTAAAAGAAAAAAAGACTGA
Organism: Eubacteriales bacterium; assembly: GCA_045631025.1. Lineage (GTDB taxonomy): Bacteria > Bacillota > Clostridia > Oscillospirales > CAG-272 > HGM12713. The sequence goes on along the minus strand of JAZQTY010000203.1, from coordinate 12,736 downwards.
TTGATAATTTGTGCTAATTAAAAAGGCTACCGCAGATAAAAAACTGCGGTAGCCTTGATGCTTTTTTGATGCTGTACCAAACGGAAAGGTTGGAACAGACGGAAATATTGGAAAGTGAAATATTTTGCTACGCAAAATGTGAAATAATTTCCTTTGGAAATCGTGAAATATCTCCCTTCGCTCGACGTGAAATGAAATAAATCCCCTTATGCCCGCGGGCATTTCACTCGCCGCAAGGCGAATTTCACGCACGAAGTGCATTTCACAAATCCCGAAAGGGATTTATTTCATTGAAAAAAGCCCAACGCTTATGCGTTAGGCTTTTTTCTTGCCTGAAACGAGTGAAAAGGTCAAAAATCGAGGTAAAACTGAAGAAAAGGTCAACTATTTAATTGTTTACTCTTTTCAAAAAGAATTCTTTTGCATTCTTCCCATGAGCCTTCGACAAATGCATCCTTATACAATCTCAAAGCCATATTGTTATTCATAAATATCATAACAACATTGCCTTTTTCTTTTATTCTTTGAATATTGCTATATTTGAATTTAGTAACCGATGTGTGATCCGTAAGCACAATTTCGTCATCTGAAAATTCTGTAGTACGCATCCATTCCGTAACACCGTAGGTGGTTGAATACAATTTGTATCTTTTGGACCAAACGATAAAACGCTGAATAAAAAGCTTAAATATAGCGATTATAAGCATCAAAGCATAGAGATAAATAATCTTCCAATCCAAGCTCATAGCAACAGAAAAGATCAGTCCAAAGAATCCGATAACACCTACAACACACCAAAGAATAAACAAAAAGATATTTGCGGTTCCGTGAAGGTGGTATTCTTTAGCCCAAGATTTGATTAAATCCTTTGTAATTTTGTATTCGTTTTTCATTTTGCATTCTCCTTTGCGGTTTTACAAGATGCGATCAGCATACAAAAGTATTATACCACAGTTCCGAAAACATGTCAAGGCGAGAGCTTTGTATCTTTAATGAAGCATCACCTACGGCGATATGATATTTTTCGCTTCGCTCAAAATGCTGATTATTGAAAACGGAAAGGTTAACAACGTAAGCGCAGAGGACGTCCAAAAAATATTGAACTTAAAGCATGCATGGGAATTCGTACTTGATAAGGATGTAGTTCAATCGCCCACAAGCTATTACGTATGCCAATATATTGCTCGCCTTGTTAACGGGGGCTTCTATCACGAGGGTGGCAGAATCAGAGGTGTTCCCGTAAAGATTGGCGGCTCAAGCTATATTCCCCCTTTGCCCGTGGAATATGATGTTAAGGAGCAGATTGATAAAATTCTCGTCTTGGATGCTCCTGCGCTTGATATCGCAATCGAGCTTGCTCTGTACGTTATGAAAACACAGATATTTAACGACGGTAACAAGAGAACGGCAATCATCTTTGCAAATCATTATCTCGTTGCTCACGGTGCAGGGCTTATGGTCGTTCCCGAAAGCATCGTTCCCGAATTCAAGCAGCTATTGTTAAAATACTATGAGGATATCGATGCTGAGTCAATAAAGGATTTCCTTAGAAATCAATGTTATAGAACCTTTAAAGCTGATGGTAAATAATGATTGAATAATCCCTTGGGGAACATTTTTGTAAATCAAGAATGTTCCCCAAATTTATAATTGCAGATCACACCTCAAGATTTGCATCGCAGTAAACAAATAAAAGGGCGACTGTAGATAACGAAGAATCTGCAGTCGCCCTGAATTTTTTGATACTTTATTGATGCTATGAGTTATTCGCTCGAAAAATTCACCGTCAAACGATATCTTTTGCTTTAATATATATCGATTTGAGCAAGTAGGGGTAGATGGTCAGACGGATATTTTCCGTTCGTCTTATTGTCTATCACGGAAAAATACTTTGTGTATATTCTATCTGTAGAAACAAAAATATGATCGATAGTGTCAGTTCTGTCTTTGAAGTTATCCGCAAAGGTCTTTCCGATATCGCCCTTAGTCACAGCAATGTCTATTGTCTCTCCAAGGTTGGGATTGTCTCTTTTAAATGTTTGGACGGAGACGGCATTCGAAGAGGTATTAAAGTCACCCATAATGATAACAGGAAGGGAGTTTACATTTATTTGCTTGATAAGTGAGGTCAGCACGACCAACTGCTTTTTACGTGTCGTATCGTTACTACCCTCGGTGTTATTATTTTGCAAGTGCGTATCAACGAAGAGAATTTGCTTTCCCGTTTCCTTGTCCTCAAGAATCACGTATGTCATAGTACGGTAATGCTTTGAATCAGAGAATTTCGATCTTATCTCAGGAGTGTCACTTAGATAATAAAATCCTTTTTTCAACAAATTGAACCTATCGGTCTTCCAATATATATAGTTGCCGTTATTTTCTTCATTAGCACCCTTATAATAACTGTAGGCTCCAAGCTTTTTGAAAAAGACATTGCCGTTGTCGTTATTATCCTCCTGTGTTCCGAATACGTCGGTATCGTTGGCGAGAATAGTACTGACCATTTTTGATCGGGGATCAGACGGACGTCCGGTCTTGTTCAAATCCATAAGGATGTTATAAGACATAATATTAAGAGATGCTTTATTAGCATTCGGAAATTCACATTCTGTTATCGATATCTCAAAGATTCCGTTAACTTCGGTTGCTTTATCAAGAAAAGCATCGATTACTTGACACAAAGCACCATAATTCACCCCAAGCAATACTATCTTTTTTTCGGTTGCGCCGATCAATCCGTCAGGGTTTTGTTCATACGCTTGAGCAATATCCCCGTTGTCTCCGTCAAGACCAATCAATATCTCATATCTGTCCGCGCTTATCACGTCTCCTTGCAACGTAGTATCGCAAAGCTCTTCGATTTTTTTATTTAAATACGAGAATGCATCTTCTGCTCCGCTGATAGGTCTTTTGTTGTAGACCACAGTATATTCCTTTAACGCAACGCCATTTATCGTCAAAGGGGAGGTTACGGACGGTGTTTGTGTTTCCGTTTCCGTTGGAGTTTTGTTACATCCCATCAACGCAGACACAAGCAAAATAGATACTAAAAACGCACTTAAAAATCTGATTTTCTTTTTCATTGACTTCTCCTATTTTATAATGACTCTAACGACATTACTGCACAAGTCCGTCAACAACGGACTTGTGCAGCTTTCTGTTATTTTTATTTTTCTAACAGCAGATCACACGCCGCAAATGGTTGACATATTTAACACATTTAAAATTACGGGTTTTTACCAATAAATACGTCGTTCTGCCAGTTTTCTTTGTCATCATATCCACCGCCGGGAGAAATTGTAATCACATCACTCGTCGCAACGAATATAACACTGACATTCGGTGTAGCGTACTTCTTAATCATTTGCATAACTCGATCCTCCCTTTCATTGTGTGCAGCAGACAAACTTTGCCATTACGGGCAAATGGTCTGACGGATACGTATCGCTATATGCGTTATCTATTACTGAATATTCAAGTGCTTTCATATTTTCAACCCTGTAGATCACGTGGTCAAGCGCATACGTTTTACGGCCTTCATTGTCTGCAAGAGTACCGCCAACGTCTACCTTGAGAAATGCGGTTCTTCTTGCTTGACTCAAAGCACCGTCGCCTGTAAGCTCAATGATAGAATTCTCACTCGGACCGTCGTTAATATCTCCCAAAACGACCTGATTGGGATATTGAGCAGCCATATCGTCAAGCCAAGCCTTCAAAAGTCTTGCCTGATATTCACGAAGGAGTCTGTCATCAGCACTGTTTTCGCCACGATGCAAGTGAGTATTTACCACAAGAATTTGTGTGCCTGACGCATCCTTCAAAATTACGTAGCGAAAATATCTGCCTTTATAGGTGGAAAAAGAATCCTGATCCAAGCTCAAATCTGCTCCATTAAGCGGAACGTCCGAATACGTATTTTTAAGGTCCTTGTAGTACAAAGCACCGTCTGTAACCTCTGTGAATTTTTTGCTGTTGTAGTAAATATCGAGATACTCATCGTTATTGCTCTCTCCGCCTACGTTATTGTATCCGGAGTTCTTAAGCTCGGGTAAAATATTCTTCCAATTTTCGCTGTCCTCTTGGAACCCAACGATATCGGGAGCTGCATTTTTAACGGTGTCCAATATATTTTCGCTGTTATTAGCCTCTATGTTAATGTTATAAGTCATAACCGTAAAGGAAGTAACAGCACTGCTGAAAGATTCAAGCAACGTTCTCTGGTCATCGTTGTAGGGACTATACATCGTTTTTCCGTAAACATCCTCTACGGGGTATTGGTAATCTCCGCTCTGTTCTTCCTTCATATCAGAATTTGCAAGAGAAGCAACGTAAGCCACGCTTCTTGAATTGTACGCTGCGTCGTACGAAGAATAAGAATACGATACCGTATCACCGTCGGTGATCTTTATGTAAAGGATTGCGGAGAAGGCTCTGTTGTAGTTCCCCTTGAGAATATTTACGATAGTACAATTCACCTCGTAATTGTTACCCTTGGTCAATATAGTCGTAGCGTCAATTTCAAGATATTTGTATTCATAGTCCGCAAGAGCCGCGCTATTATCAAGAGCATCCTTGGTAAATTCAATACCGCCAAGATAATCGGTAGGAGTGATAAGCATTCCTATCGTGACGTCCGCTTCACCGTAAGTTTTTCTGAGTCCGTCAACGTAATGCTTGCCGAGAATACCGGTAAAGCGAAGTCCCGTAGGCTCGTCAATACGAACGGACGCGCCGCTTACAAGACCGAAAGCAGGAAGGAATCCGATACTGTCGTAAATTTTTACGTCGCTTACGGTAGACTTTACGGGATTATTATCTGCATCAAAATTGTTTTCGTCTGCACCGTAACGGTTTATGGAAAGATAGAAATAAGCATAGCCATCCTCCCATTCAAACTTTTCTGCCTTGCTGTAAGGTAACTCTCTTATAAGCTTCCACGTTCCGTTTTCCTGCTGAACGTAAAGCTTATAAACGACAGGATCGTATTTGCCATTTTTGAGTGTATTCGAACACTCAAGCTCTATTGCGTAGGTCTGTTTGCTGTTACCCGTGCCGTCGTACACCTCGTAATCAGCTAATGCGCTTCTCCAGTCCGTCTGACCTATCGAGGTTCTGTTAAGACTCGGATTGATTACAAAGCCCGTGTTACCGTCAAGCATAAAGCCTACGTCAGCTTTAGAATCAATGGTAAATTTAATTGTATAGGCTCTGCCATTGACAGGGAATGCGGTCATAACGTTAGAACAATATCTTGCACGCTCTGTAGTGACCGTCGCACCGTCTCTTTTTTCCGTTGTATATTGAACTGTAACGGATTTTCCGTCATCGGAAGTCTGAGCATTGGTCTTGTACCAGTCACCTCTTCCGTCAACAGGATCATAAGTGTCGTCACCATTGAAGTTTACAGTATAAAGAGGCTCTCTTTCCTGTTCTTCCGGTTCTTCTACATACACGTCTATAACGTTTATACCTTTTCTTATCTTTACGTCACTTACGGTGGACTTTACGGGGTTATCCTCTGCGTCAAAATTTTTTTCGTCCGCGCCGTAGCGATTTATGGAAAGATAGAAATAAGCATAGTTTTCGTTTTTGCCGTAATATTCCCATTCAAATATGCTTGCCATCTCTTTACCGTTGTTATCGCCGCCAACCGTTACGTTTCCGCCAACCTCTCTTATAAGCTTCCACGTACCGTTGTCCTGCTGAACGTAAAGCTTATAAACAGTGGGATAATATTTAACGCCGGTGAGTGTATCCGAACACTCAAGCTCTATTGCGTAGGTTTGCTTGCTATTACCCGTGCCGTCGTAGTATTCGTAGTTAGCTAAAGCACTTCTCCAATCGCTTTGACCTATCGACGTTCTATTGAGACTTGGGTTGATTACAAAGCCCGTGTTACCGTCAAGCATAAAGCCTACGTCAGCTTTAGAATCAATGGTAAATTCAATTGTATAGGCTCTACCGTTTACAGGGAATGCGGTCATAGCGTTAGAACAATATCTTGCACGCTCTTTAGTAACCGTCACGCCGGATCTTTTTTCTGTCGTATATTGAACTGTAACGGATTTTCCGTCATTAGAAGGGGTAGCATTGGTCTTGTACCACTCACCTCTTCCGTCAACAGGCGCATAAGTGTCGTCACCCTTGAAGTTTACCTCGTAAAGCACGTCTCCGACGCTTGCGGAATCATAAGATGCTGCGGATACTGTCAGCAGTGTAAATGGAATCGCCAACGCTATCATCAATACTGCAAGAAAGAGTGACAGCGCTTTTTTTGTTGTTTTCACTTTCATAATAAATCTCCTTTTTTAGTAAGATAAAAAACTGTCAGGACAAATTCACACCGTTTATCTTGTTCAGGTCATCTTGAATTTCATTATTGTACGTGGTAATATACCGAGACATATTCATACTCTTTTCCTGTATCATCTTACGGGGAATTGAAAACGCCTTGGAATTGAATACAACGCCTATATCCGACATTCTCGCATTATAGATCAAATCAACGAGCGCGGCATCCTCTGCGTTGTCAAGATATCTTATCTTAAGCATCGTTTCATAGTAAGAAGGTAATATCATCTGCTTTCCAAAGCTTGCCATAACTTCAAAAGACGCACTCGTCTGATCGTACTTCGCGCAAGACGTGGGAATTGCAAACAGCGTTACTATATTGTGAAGAATTGAGTAGTATTCCTCTTGATCGGTATTGTATTTAGGATAGGGCAGGGGAGCAAACTTGTCATCCATATTGGTGAGATTTCTTGACGTATACAGATAACCTATGCAGAACATCATCTCCCCCTTAGAGAATTTCTCTACAAGCGTTGACTGATGCTTGTTATTGTATATCTGTACCGTGCCTGCATTGTTTCCGTAATCATTGGGGCTTTCCACGTGCATAACGCGATACAGACGCTCCATAACGTCTACGGTGTACTCGTCTCCCATAGAAAGAACCGCCTTGCCCTCGTTGTCGCGCACTATGGTAGTACCGCCTGCTCCGAAATACCAGCCGTCGATGTGATTCTGACTCGAAAGGAATCCAAACTGATCCTCAAGATCCACTACTTCGTTTCTGTTCAAATCGTCGTACGTATCTTTAGAGAGCTTGGTTATTTCCTCGATAGTCCATTTGCCGTCAAGAACCATCGTTCTCAATTCCTCGTAGGCGTTCTCACCGTGATATTTAGCAAGCATATTCTTGTTAACGAATATTGAGGCTGCGCAGCTTACCATATCTATGCCGATGTCACCCGCCATTACGTAGTTGTGACCGTTTATCTTTGCGGCGTCCATAAAATCCTCAGACCACCACTCGCCTTCAAAATCAAGATACTTCGAATCGTCAAGGTTTTTGAACCACCCCTCGATAACAAGACTCATTCCATTCCACTGAATAAGCTCGTATGCGTCAAACTCTCCAGAGTCCGATTGCAAAAGAGGACGGCAATCGGTTGCCGCGTTGCTGGATTCCGCGCCTCCGTCAATAAAGTTTATATTGACGTTTAAATAATCCTTTACTGCTACGTTTCTTCTGAATATTTCTTGGGAAATAATATCTCCCTCAAAGTCACCGTTCATATCGTAAAAATATTCAGCCGCATTAGTTGCTATGGTGACCTGCCATATATTGATGTCCTCTCCGTTGAACTTAACGTCTCTGACCTTGTCGCTCAACAGCAATCCGTCATCTTCTTCTACCAAAGATTCAGTTTCACCAACCTCTTCGGTATTATCTAAACAAGACACCATTATAGGCAAAAGCATTAAAATTACCACTAAAAGTGTAATTGTTCTTTTCATAAATTCTCCTCGTGTTTTTATCTTGGTGGCGGTGTGCCGTTTTACACCGTACGGCGAAATGACTGAACATCCGCCGTCACGGTATAATCACGCCGCCAACGATCGCATTTTTAACGAATTAACGAAAACCGAGCATATCCAAAACCCTCCGATGATATTTTCGAATTTTTCAGATATGCTCTTCGTTTTCTAATGTTTCTTTATATCAGTTGGTTTTGCCCAACCTTTTACTGCAAAACCGTTATCAGTCCTCTTCCTTTTTTCTGTTACTGATTACAAATCCTGCCGCGCAAGCGCTTACCAAAGCAGCACCTACTCCTGCGATTACGGAACCGCATCCCTTTTGCGCCTCAGCCTCAGTCTGTGCCTCGGTCTGAGCCTCAGTGTCCTGCTTCTCTGTGTCGGTAGTCTTGTCGTTGTCGTTGTTTGTGTTGCCACCGGAAGGATTTGTTGTAGGAGGATCACCTGCGTTGTTTTCGTCTTCAGGCGGAACTACGATAGCAGACTCGCCTTTGGTAATAAAGTCAATTCCCTTGTATATATTTACGTTGCTTACAGTGGACTTTACGGGAGCATTATCGTTCTCTGAGTCAAAATTGTACTCATCGTCACCGTAACGGGTTACTGCAAAATAGAAATAATCGAATCCGCCTGATTCAAATTCAAAGCGAGACAGCTCTGCCATATCGGTGATCTCTCTTACGAGTCTCCAGCTATCATTAGCCTCGTCCTTAACGAAAAGTCTGTATACCGTCGGTGCATAAACATCAAGCGAGCCGTCATAGCTTTTAGACGTCTCCGCCGCACACGTCATCTCTATAGCATAAGTCTGCTTTGACGCGCCCGTACCGTCATACGTCTCAAAATCCATATTGTCCATAACGTTCGTCTGACCAACGCTGGTAGAATTCAAAGCAGGATTGATGATGAATCCCGTGTTGCCGTCAAGCATAACGCCCACGTAAGCCTTGGAATCGATAGTGAACTCAACGGTATAAGAATTACCCGCGGTTTTGTACGCGCTCATCTGGTCAGAACCGTATCTTGCGCGGCCTCTGTTCTCGTCACCATCGTTTCGCTTGTCATCCGTATACTCAACCGTAACGGAATCTCCGTTGTCAGAAACCTGAGCATTCGTCTTGTTCCAGTGGCTGCCTCTTCCGTCGGTGAAATTCGAACCGCTAAAATCTACCGTACCCAGCAGATCTCCGTTCTGGGGTTCATCCGTCCCACTTGCGCCGACCGCGATCATAAGAGATGCAGTCATAATAATAACTAATGCCAAAGATAAAAGTTTTTTCATAAGTGTCTCCTTTTTTCATTTTTTATTTTTTAAAAATAGCGTGGCAAACTTCGCTATTTCAAAATCATTGTAATTCAGCTCTACGGGTGTCATATGATTGTCAAAATCGATCTTATATACCGTATAGCCGTTCTCGAGATTGGTCGTTACCGACTTCGTCTCTCCAATGTTGGTAATTAAAATACCTTTTTCTTCGCCGTTCGTCGCGGCAAGTGCATAAAGTCCGTCCCCCCAGCCTTCGACCTGAACCTCAGCGCCAAGCCTGTAAAGCTCTCCAAAGGCGGAAAAGGAATAAAACGTACAGAAGGGCTTTGCCGTCAAAGGATTGAACAGGCCCGCATACATACTTGTGTTAAATCGCGCATCGTAATAGCACATCATCTGCAGCTTGGTGCGTTGCATAGATATCATCATTGCCGCCGACTCCGCCGCCGACTGAGACGAGCCTCTCGTCTCACGTTTTTTAATGGTATTCCACTCGTTGAGATGTATCTCAACGTCACGCAATCCATATTCCTCAAGCAATGCCTCGCAGTATCTTTGAACTCTCTCGGTTCTGCCTACGTCTAAATAACTGTGGTGCGAGAAGAAATCGAACGGAACGTTGTCTTTCTTGATTTTCTCAACAAATCCCCTGAAAAATTCAAGATGATAATACTCGTTCTTCTCCCAGTTCGCTAATTCGTGAGGTCTTGTGTATTTTTCCTCAAATTGCATAAAGCCGAGATAAAGTCCCCTGCTTCCGTAACCGCCTATCTTAATAGAATCGCCAAAGACTTCCTTTAGGTGCTTTGCTGTTACCGCGTAAAGGTCATAGAACTGCTCCGCCGTTCCGCGCCACATATCATTATTCTCAACAATGCGATCACCGTCAGGCTCGTTCCATATCTCCCAATACTTGATATTGAAATGATACCCGTTCGCCCAACCCTCGTTATAGTGTTTTACGATATGCTCACATATCCTCGCCCATTTTGCAAAATCCTTGGGAGGAAAAATGCGATACGCTTTGATACCGTGACAGTTTTCAATAGTAACACCCAAACGGAAATACGGCTCTACTCCGTATTCCATAAGCGCCTCGAACAGTTTATCCGTAAATATAAAATCATAGGACTCCGGATCGTTCTCGTCAGCATCAAAATCCCTAAACAAATTCGGAACGTCAACAAACAGGTTTCTGCCAAAAGTACCGCCAACGTCGTGCATACGTGAATACGGGATATTGGCTTCCTTCAGATAACGCAACATGCTTGAGTCTATCTCATTCAATCCAATGTCCGTTGGCGGCTGTCCAACAGCGTGCATAGGCTTGATTTTACCCGTTTTTTTCTCGAAATAAAACTGTAAATTCACCTAAAACTCCTTTCCTATGCATGTTTGAGGAGAACATCCTCCCTAATGGCATCTTTTCGCTTTATGGGTATATTTTATCATAAATTAAATTTGCATTCAACAAATAAAGGACATAAAAAGTACAAACAAAAGACATTTTTCTTGCATAAAAAATTTGTGTGCTTTTGTGAATATTCACCATTATTGCTGTTGCTATTGACAAATACAGTATAAAGTAGTATAATTTATTTGTGTGAATTTATTGAAAATTCAGCTTTATCGCTCCAAAATTACGTAATCCAATAAATGGGAGAAATACAAAATGAAGTTCAATCATTACGATTACAAGTGCTATTATTTTTTGTCATCCGACATTGCCAATGGAATATATATACGAAGAAAGATCACCTCCCCCCGGAGATATCAAATACAGTTTGATTATGAATACCACACTTCATATATAAATGTTTCGGGAAAGAGTACTGAGATCACAAGCTTGGATCTCGGCGTTGATTTTTCGCCGCCAAAATTCACAATCGAAAATAGGTGTAGTGAAAGACTGTTTTTAAATTTCATTATAAAGGGCAAAGGTAAGATCAACGGAGAGCCTTTTTTCGAGGGACAGTTTTACTATACTCTTCCGTATGAAAGGCATACTATCGAATCGGATAAGGATGAGCCTTACGTATCAGCGTGGATATCCCTTGACGGATCTTACATATATGATATAGTGAGTAAATTGAATGAAGAAAGCCAGAAAAAGATCATACCCATTGAACGCCGAACAGATATAATGAAGCTGACGAAAGTTCTTCTATACGAAACCAATCTCGGTGAAACCTCTACCTCTTATTTTAAATTATTGATAGGCATTTATCTTTCATATATAGCGCCGAACAAAGAGTCCAATCTCTCCGAGACGTTCGCCACAGATAGGGTAGCACAATTAGTTCGTAATGCCAAAGCATACGTAAGAAAAAACCTAAAATATGTTACCGTTACAGATATGGCGGCGGATCAGCATTATAATAGGAAGTATTTTTCCAGCGTTTTTACTGAGGCTATGGGCATGAATCCTTCCGAATATATCACTGATTGTAAGATGGAGTGGGCGAAAAACTCGCTTGTTAATTCAGAACTTTCCATTACGGAAATAATGGAAGCGATAGGCTACGACCACAGAAACGGATTTACTATCGCCTTTAAAAAGAAATACGGATGTCCGCCTGCGGAGTATAGACGAAAGATGAAAAATGATAAATAATAAATAATCAATAATCAAAAGAGCTATACGGAATGATATGCACCCCAGAAGAATGTTTGCGTCGAACGGTCCCAAATTTGAAAATTTTATTGCAATATGCCTTTTTATATGATATAATTAGGTAACAATGCTTTGTGGAGGGAATATGAAGAATTTTAGATATTTCGGCGAAGAACTGTATCTTGATTGTAGTGATGCTCACCCATATGGAACTCCCGATATTACAATGGCGCATATGCATTCCTGCTATGAGCTCCTTATGGTGCTTGATCCTATTCCGTACAGCGCAGTTATAGATGGCAAGATATTTCACGGTAAGGGCCCTATGGTGATGGTCGTGTCTCCGTACTGTATGCACTTTACTTATTATACGGACAAAAACATTAAAGACAAAAAATATATTGCTTTTTACATTGGTGAGAATTATCTGGACAGCTTTAAGGACGATCTTGTCCCGTTCAAATCCTTATTGGGAGATCAGAAGGCATGTATTTTTGATATAACGGGTCATGAGGAAGAGCTGCGGGCTGTGACGCAGCATATTATTGATGAGCTTGCGGAGAATGTCGGACGGGGAAAGACTGTCCTCGCATCGGTTACGCAAAAGCTTTATTTTGGAGTTTTGGTAAATAAGATAAAGCAATTCAAGCACGGAATAGAGATGGAAACGGTAGCCGCCGGGAAGAATTATATTCCTGACGTTATTATGTATATTGTAGACAATCTCAGCTCTCATCTGACCACTCCTCAGATCGCTGAAAAATTTTTTGTCAGCCGTGATAAGTTAAACCGTGACTTTAAAAGGTACGCTCAGATGAGCATAAGAAGCTTTATAATGGAATCGAGAATAAATCTTGCGAAATCTCTGTTGGTGGAAAATGATATGAATATTCGTGAGATATCCACGCAATGCGGATTTGAAAACGAGAAGTATTTTTACTCGTTTTTTAAGCAAAGCACGGGAATAACTCCCAAGGAATATTCCAAAAAGATGCGCAAATAGCAAAATAAACAAAAACAGCCCCCCATAA
>JAZQTY010000202.1:0-8950 GCA_045631025.1 Eubacteriales bacterium | reverse complement strand
CAGGGATATCTCACCACGGGAAGTTGTACTATAAAAAAGTCTAACGCGGTAGCGTTAGACTTTTTTTGTGTCACGAGAATCCTGACATAGTGTCGGGGCTTTAAAAAGGCTAAATGATGTGCAGAAACCAAACTAAAGTAGCGTAAAACATTTTTGCACAAGGGAGGCTTGGGTTTATATTTGCTCAAGCGGGATAGCGGGGAATAATTGCATGGTAGCAGAGCAATATACGGCGCACTTGTGCGTAGCAATTAGTATTAGGGCTATGCCCGAAACTGAAATACCCTCGGGGGAAGTTGCTTCATTTTATATCGAACAAATTGAGATATTTCACGATGCGCGGAGCGCATTGTTTTACGTTTTGCGGCATCAAAATATTTCACTTTTTCGTTGCGAAAATACTCCCGTTTTTACGAGTATCGTTACAGATTTAAATAAAGAAAAAATCGACGAGTGCAAAAAAAGGTAGCAATGCGAATCTTAAAAAATCTATGGAGCAGAGCGCTTTGAGATCGTTTTTGTTGGCGTCTTTTGATGTCAGAAAAACGGCGATATTGAAGGAAAAGATTAAGATTTTCCCTCAAAATCAACCTATAATAAATAGTAAAAAAGTCGTTAAGAAAAGCGGATTTTTTTTGCCTTTTATAAAATCGTGAAAAATTCAAATGTCAAAATAGTGTTAATATTAACCAAAAATGTAGCATTGACAATATCTTGCCTGTCGTGCTATACTGTATATGTGTATATATATCATCTCAAGGAGGTATATGATGGTGAAGAAAAAGTATATTTCGCCCACGTCTGAATTAGTTAAATTGGAAACCGAGAGCATAATGCTTTTCGGCAGCTTTGACAACGATTTGCTTTGGAACGAGCTGTGGGGCGACGAGTTTAGCGGAGGTTGATTATGAAAAGACAGAGAAAATTTTTATCGGTCATCGTTTCGATTCTGATGCTGTCGATGCTTATTGGCACTCTTGGGATATTTTCAAGCGCGGCTGCTGCCGACGCGATTTTACTTGAGGGCGCGCAGATAAGAACCGAGGGCGTTCAAGGGCTTCGTTTCGTGGCTAAAATCGACAAGAGCGCGTACTCTCTTACTACGGGAGAAAACGCGAACTTCGGTATTTTGATCATTCCTCAAAACAAGCTCGGCAGTGGAGAGCTTGTTGACGTTAATACTGAAACGGTCGGTATAGTTCCCGCAAAGAATATTATGGAAAATACCGACGAGTATTACAAATTCACGGCGGTTCTTACGGGACTTCCCGCAGAATTTTACGGTACGGAGATAGTTGCCCGCGCGTACGTAGAGCAGGACGGAGTATATACGTATTCCAATCAGCTTGCGCGTTCGGTAAAGACCGTTGCCGAGATGATTCTTGATAATGCCGACGCTACGGAAACCGAGGTGCAGGTAGCCAACGAGGTATTGGCGAAGTACGAGCAGGTCGGTGACGATATTACCGTTAATTACGACGAAATCCTCAATCCGAGTAAGCTTATCGAGTACCCCGAATATCCCGAGGAGATCGCAAGGGATTATATGTACAGCGTAAGCGTAAGACAGAAGACCAACGAGAAGGAGCTTACGGTCTATAATCACGTAAGAGAGTTCTTCTATCAGGACAGATTTGACGGCGGCGACACCAACAGACGCTTCTGCGAGTTCGCGTTCAGCGGCTCTGCCGTTACCGTTGACGTTAAGGTCAATACCGATTTCGATACGTACTCGGTAATTCCTACGTCCAAGGGCTTTGAGTCCACTTACGCAGACGGCGTTATATCCATAAAGATGGATAAGCCCGAGCAGGTAGTCGTAATTCTTGACGATGACGTAAATACTGCGCTTGCTATCTTTGCGGACGCTCCCGAAACGGACGTACCCGACAAGGACGACGTTGACGTTTACGTCGAGGGCTTTAATGATATCACCATAAATGCCACGAGCGGAGTTACTTTGAACGGTAACGGTGAGTTGAACGTAACCGCGGCGTATTGCGATATATATATTGCTCCCGGCGCAGTTCTCAATTCAAGAATTTACGCGCCCGGAGATCAAAGCAACGCTTCAATAAGCTACGCGACGAAGATTTACGGCCGCGGAATAATTCTCGACCCGTATTCCAATATTTACGAATATGATCCGAGCGCTGCAACCACTAACGCTCTGGTAAGACTCTGCGGATATTCGAGCGAAGTAAAGGACGTCAAGCTGTTAGACGCTCGATGCTTTAACCTCAACCTTGACAGAGGAAGCATCACTGTTGATAACGTTAAGATACTTTCAACGGAAATGACGAGTGACGGTATTACGACGGCGTACGGCGACGCGACTGTCGAAAACTGCTTCATTTATTGCGGAGACAACGCTATCGTTACGCAGGGAAGCAACAATAAATTTAAGAATATAACTATCGGTACGACCTGCTCGGCAATTTATCCCCAGTATGCGTGCAGCGATATTACCTTTAACGATATTTACGTATTCAGAGCAGACGAGGGACTCGTGGCGTTTAAGCACGGTGAAGATGCAAAGACCGTCGTTATAAACAATCTCGACGCGCTCGACTGCGTAAGAACTCCTTGGCTGTTCTTTGCGGAAAACGTTGGAAGCGGTGCGAAGAACGTTACCTTCAATAAGGTTTTGATGAATTATACGACCGGCTCGTCGAACTCGAGTACTTCACCTGCTACGAGCTTGAGCGGATGTACGTTGTTCAAGGGCAGCAACGCGGGAAGCAATTATACGTTTACGATTAAAGATTTGTACGTCGGTGGAAATGCCGTTACAGCAAACAAAACTAATTACTGGTCTAGTTTGAGCGCAACCAAGACGTTCACGTCCACAGGTGTTACACCCTCGAAGCTTGCTGGCGATAAGGTTACCGCGAATTACGACTACGACAGAAAGGTTATTATCGGAAACAGAGAGGTATTCCTCGATAATGCTCCGATTACCTTGAGCGGAGAATGGTATCTGCCTTACGACGAGATTGCTCCTCTGTTCTGTGTAACGCCCAACAATCCCGTTACCGTAACTGTTAACGGCGTTAAGCTTATAAGTCTTTCAAATCTCATTGCAAGCGGAGCTGTTACGAGCGGAGCTTATAACGATTCGCTCAAGGCGATAAAGCTGGTTGCGGCTGTTGACTCCTCGAAGAACCTTCTTCAGGATAACGGCGGCGTTCACTCCGATTACAACCGAGCATACTACAAGGATAAGACCGCGTATCTTACTGCCGTAAACAATAACGGCGTATGGGAATATAACGCTAAATCTGCTGTTGGTAGCGGTTTGACGGATAGCTTGTCGGCTAATCAGGGCGGTATCATGAGAATGATTCTCGACGAGTATAAGCAGTACGGCGCAGGCAAGTATAAGATAAGCTTTGAATATAAGGCATCATCTTCCTTCAACGTAGCAATCGGAGTAAATCATAATAATACGGAATATTCGAAATCCGTAAGCAGTTCTTCTTCTTGGAAGAGCGGCTCCGTTGAATTTAGTATCAGCGAAAATCCGGATTCCGTTGAACAAATGGCGATTTATTTCAAGCTTTCGGGTCAGGCGACTATAAGCATTAGAAACATTACTCTTACGAAGGTATCGTAATAACGAAAGCGCGGGGCTGTCGCACGCTATGCGACAGCCCCATTAAAATAATTTTTTTTGCAAACAGGAGAACAAAAATGGTAAAGGTCGTATTGGTAGGCGCGGGAGACAGAGCAGACGAATATGCGAAATACGCGCTGCTTTCGCCCGAAAAAATGCAGGTCGTCGGTATCGTCGACCCCGATAAGATAAGAAACGATATAATGCGTGAAAAATATTCCGTTCCGATAGAGAACTGCTTTTCGAGCGTTGAGGAATTCGTAAAGAGAGATAAATTCGCCGATGCCGTTATAAACGGAACTATGGACCAGCTTCACGTCGTAACCTCTATCCCGATATTGAAAAAGGGCTACGATATGCTTCTTGAGAAGCCCTTTGCGGTGAATATTGAGGAAATGAAGGAGCTCGTTGACACCGTTAAGGAAACGGGCAGACGCGTTTACATATGCCACGTTTTAAGATACGCGCCCTTCTACCGTGAGATAAAGAAGCACGTTATGGCGGGCGAGATCGGAGATATTATAAGCATTCAGCTTGACGAGCACGTTTCCTACCACCACATGGCGGTATCCTACGTAAGAGGAAAATGGCGC
The DNA here is from genome assembly GCA_045631025.1 of Eubacteriales bacterium. GTDB lineage: Bacteria > Bacillota > Clostridia > Oscillospirales > CAG-272 > HGM12713. The sequence goes on along the minus strand of JAZQTY010000202.1, from coordinate 4,741 downwards.
TCCGAAAAGGTGTGCTTTGCGCCCATGCTTTTGGCGAAATCCTGCCACGATATGGACATAATGATGTGGATGCTTTCGGGAGCGGAGCCCGTATCCGTTGCAAGCTTTGGCGGAGATTTTCAGTTTACTCCCAAGAACAAGCCTGAAAACGCGGGAACGAGATGTATGGTTGACTGTCCTCTCAACGAGGAGTGCCCATTCTCGGCGCAGTATAATTACGTTGAGCCTCAAAGATGGGAGCAGTACGTATGGAAGCCTCTTGAGGCAAAGGGCTATAAGTGGACGCTTTACGAGCCGATTGACGGCGAGCAGAAGGAAATCCTCGAGGACTCTCTCAAGACGTACAACGATTTCGGTAAATGCGTATGGGATTTTGAGCGAGACGGAAACGTTGACCACCAAGCCGTTATAGTTAATTTCGACAACGGCGCGACGGGCGTCTTTAACATGGTAGGCGGTGCTCCTCGCGGAGTGAGAAACATTCAGATAATCGGAACCAAGGGCGAGATCAAGAATCTTGACGACTGCCGCACCTTTGCTATACGTACCATTGATCCGAAGGAGCCTCGCGGCTGTAAGGAAACCATAATCGACATCAAGGAGATCGGTGATAACGACGGAATGAAGGGCGCGCACGGCGGCGGAGACATTCGCCTCATAAAGGACTTCTGCGATGCGCTTGAGGGCGCTGAAAAGTCGATATCCTGTACCGAGATTATGGACTCCACCAAGAGCCATTACGTCGTATTCAAGGCAGAGGAATCAAGAAAGAGCGGAAAGATAATAAGTCTTTCAAAGGAGATTTAAGATATGAATCGTTTACAGAATTTATCCCTCAAGCTTAAGAGGGGAGAGAAGATAAGCGTCGCTTATATGGGAGGCTCGGTAACGGAGGGCTACGGCTCAAGCAATCAGAGAGAGAAAAGCTGGCCTGCGCTTCTCGGAAAAATGATTGCCGAGAAATACGGCGTAGAGGTGGAAAACCACAACGAGGGAATAGGCGGAACCTGCTCCTATTTCGGAGCATTCAGATTTGATACGGACGTTGCGCCCTACAAGCCCGACCTGCTTTTTATAGAGTTCGCGGTCAACGACTATTATCACACCGAGACCTACGAAACGGTAGCGCGCAACTCGGAATCCATCGTGGCGAAGGCGTACGAGCTGAACCCCTATATGGACGTAGTTTACGTTCTTACGTTCGATCTGCACGAGGAGAAGAACGACTATACCCAGCTTCGCGGACACAGAGATATTGCCGATAAATACGGGCTTTTGTCCGTTAAGATGAGCGAATTTATGTATCCCCGCGCAGAAGAAGAGGGAAAGAACGTCAACAATTACTACATTGACTGGGTTCACCCCAACGACTACGGCTATCAGACTCACGCCGAGATCATAGGCGCGCAGCTTTTTGAGGAGATCGAGTCGTCCGTGGACGCACAAGAGCCCGTAAAGCACGAATTCCTCGGAGAGCGCGGCTCGCTTATCGCCGACGCGCACTTCGTTTACGCAAACGACGAAAACGTCTGCAACGTAAACGGCTGGGAATACGAGGCGGGAACGTTCTCGTATCTTGGCGGCAAGTACGGCGGCAGACTTAAGGCAGACGTCCCGGGAAGCAGCTTTGAGCTTAAGTTTTACGGCACGGCGCTTGGCATTTTCTACGGCGCAGACGTCAATCGCGGAAGAATATCGATTTCGGTTGACGGAGTTGAGGTAGGAACGCGCGAGGGATACCGCTGGACGGCAAATCCCAAGGAGCATCCCATAATCGACTCCTTGCCGCTCGGAGAGCACGTTGCAAAATTCACTCTGCTTGAGGAGAAAAACGAGGAGAGCAAGTCGAATTTCTTTGAAATCGGCGTTTTCCTTGTGGCTTAAATAATAAAAAATCGCCTTTTCGTAATGAAAGGCGATTTTTTTGCTCTGAAAGTCAAATTCGAGGTGTTTCGCTTGGCGAAACGCCGATGATTTTTTTGTAATTTTTTGCGAAATATGATGCGTTTCGGTAGCCGCAAAGCTCGGCGATCTCGCTTATCTTTTTGTCGGTGTGATAAAGGAAGTGCTTTGCGGTGTAGCAGCGGATAATGTTGAGGTGGTCGAGAATGGAAAGCCCCGTCGCGGACTTAACGCAACGGCACATATAAGAGGTCGTGATGCCGAGCTCGTCTGCGATCTCGTCGATTGAAAAGTCCTCGGCGAGGTGCTGTCGCAGATAATTTATGACCTTCGTTGCGATAAGGAAATCGGACGAGCGCTTGTTTTCAACGTTGTCGGAATAGTTGATCTCGTACTTTTCGAAAAGCAGGAGCAAAAAGCGCTGAATTGCAAGCATTTTAAACGACGTTTCGTACTTTCTTCCCGCATTGTATTCTTCGATGATGTCAAGAAAAGCGGCGGCAAGCTCGGGGTCCTTAATATGCGGCTTGAGGGAAATGTCAGCGCAATCTATTCCGAGGGATTGGATCATGGTGTCTGATGGGATAAGGCAGTGATGAACCCAGCCCTTACCCGTAAGCGAGTGTATTCTGTTTTTGTTGATGACGACGATATCGCCCGCCTCGGCGACGATGCATTCGTTTTCTATGTAGATGGTTTCCGTGCCCGAAACGATATAAATTATCTCAAACTCGTGGTGCCAGTTGGAGAGGTAATCGTGTCTTTCGGAGGAGTAATTTATAAAAAGTCGGCAGGGGATTTGTCCGCGATAAGCGGAGCTTTCAAAAATAATCGTTTTCATAGCAGCCCTCCATGTCAATATTGTATCATAAGAGCTTTTAGTTGTCAAGAATATTTCACAAATATATTAGTAGATTGTTGGAAATGTTATACAAAAAAGGCGTATTTAAACAAGAAAATATGCGAAATGTCAAAATCGTTGCATAAGTTTGCAAATATGTATGATTTACAAAAATCCGAGTATATGGTAAAATGAATATACAGAAAAATTAGCGAATAAAGGAGGAAATTTTACGCTATGAAAAAATTGTTATCAATCTTAATCGCGATCATGATGCTTGTGGGACTTTGCGCTCCCATGGCAATAAGTGTTGGCGCAGAGGAAAGTGCCGACACTTGGGACGGATCAGCAAACATCAAATGGTACCTTGACGGAAAGGCTGCGGACAACGGTATCTACGAGCTTAACTCCGCAGCGGACCTTGCAGGCTTTGCCTACGTGGTAACCGCAGGTGGAACAGAGGGACGTTTGTTTACTCGCGGAGTTTACTACGACAGCACAACTTTCGAAATTCTCGGTTATAACGCAGGTCCTAATTTCAACGATTGGAAAATTACGGGTATGAAGGCTTATACTCCAACCGACGGAGATAACAGCGTTCTTATTGCGGGCGACAAGTTCTTCTATGCCACGGTTAGCCTTACTTGCGACGTAATTCTCAACGAAGGCGACGCTGCCGATTGGGCAACTTCCGCTCCTATTTTCTCATGGGTTCCGATTGGACACTGTAATAACGTAGAAGCTTGGGCGGACATTGGCTCGTTTAACGGAACGTTCGACGGTCAAGGACATACCGTAAGCGGAATGTACGTAGACGGAACGACGGCTTCTAATGCACCCGAGGATTGGGGCGAGGGATTTTTTGGCATTATAGGTGATGCTAATGCAGTAACTGTTAAAAACTTGGTTCTCGATAATTTTTACGTAAAAGGTTCTATTCAGGTAGGTGCTATTGCGGGAAGAACCAGAAATGGAATAACCTTTGAAAACTGCCTCGTTAAGAACGGCTTTGTTGTATCTCCCAGCAATTCGGGAGGTTATCTGGGTCAGACATCTGCGGGTGGCGCGGATCTGACGGTTACCGGTTGCGGTATTGAAAACGTAGCGATAGACGGCTACTATGTGGGTTCTTTTGTCGGTATAGCTAACGGAGCGCACACTACCTTTGAAAACAGCTACGCAAAGACTACCTTGACGAGCGCACCTCACATGGGTATGCTTGTAGGACGAGTTAATACGGGTAATCACACCGTAACCAACTGCTATGCGGTCGTTTCCGGAACTGTTGGAGAATATGACGACGGTACGGGTGCAGGTAAGTTCGGTATATACTACGCATCCTGCCAAAATGATCCTTACTCTGTGAACGTAAACGGCTACTACTATGTAAAGGACGTTGCAGAAGGAACGACGATTGTAGACGCTACCGGTGCTACCGAGGTAACTCTTGCAGACCTTACGGGCGACGCAGCTTTGACTACTCTCGTTGATTTTGACTTTGAAACTATCTGGAAGACCACTACCGAAGGTACTCCCGTAATCGAGCTTCGCGGAACCGTTGACGACGGCGGCGAGGACGAAGGCGAGGACGAAGGCGAAGACGAGGGTGAAGACGAAGGAGAAGACGAGGGCGAGGAAAACGTTGGCGGTGAGGAGAATAATAACGATTCTTCCAACACTGACGGCGCAACCGAGAATACGGATGCTGCTACCGACACCGAGGCTGCAAAGGGCGGCTGCGGAGGCTCTATCGGAATCGCAGGCGTTGCAATGATAGCTCTTGCTTCGGGCGCGGCTCTTGTAATCAAGAGAAAAGAAGACTGATTAAAAATACAAAGCATTAAACCGTTGCGGGAGGCGTATAGCCTCCCTCGCGGTGGCTTTTTGGGGAAATATCAATTTAAAAAAATGCGTTGAAAAATACAAAAAAATCGTCTTGAACGAAGCGCATTTTCATGCAAAGCCTTCCCTCGGGGGAAGGGGGACCGCTTGCGGTGG
>JAZQTY010000201.1:0-2446 GCA_045631025.1 Eubacteriales bacterium | reverse complement strand
GTACACCTTTACGTGAGGTGCAAGATGCTTAATTACATACGCAATCCCCGATATAAGTCCGCCCCCGCCTATCGGCACTACGACGGCGTCAAGCTCCTTAAGCTCGTTAAGTATTTCAAGTCCGACCGTTCCCTGACCTGCTATGACGTTATCGTCGTCAAAGGGATGCACGAAGGTATATCCCATTTTATCGCGAAGCTCGAGAGCGTGCTTATAAGCGTCGTCGTAAACGCCCTTTACCATAACGACGTCCGCGCCGTAGCTCTTTGTTGCCTCAACCTTGGATATAGGTGCTCCGTCGGGTAAGCAGATTATAGACTTTATTCCGTACTTTGCGGAAGCGAGAGCAACTCCCTGCGCGTGGTTTCCGGCAGAGCACGCTATAACGCCTCTTGCCTTTTCCTCGTCGCTGAGCTGTGAGATCATATATCCCGCGCCTCTTACCTTAAACGAGCCGGTCACCTGCAAATTTTCCGTCTTAAGAAAAACGTTATTTTCGGTACTGAGCTTGGGCGACGGTATCAGCGCAGTTTCTCTGATCACGTCCTTAAGCGCAAACGCAGCATGGTAAACCTTATCAAGTGTCAACATTTCATTTTCTCCATTCCGTTGTTTTTTATATAAAAACAGCCTTCGCCCCTCTTTTAAGAGGCGAAGGCATAAAGCTTCCGCGGTACCACTCTTTTTGTCAAACGACCACTCACCGTGTACTTTTATACACTCTCCTCTAACGCAGGAATACGCGCTGTTCTACTTGCCCTTGGGGCTTTCGGCAGCGAGCTCAAAGGTGATTTAGCAAAAGAACGAAATACCGTTTCACACCAACCAACGGCTCTCTGTAATTTCAAAATCCATGCCTGTCCTTTTCACAGCCATTGCTAATATAATACTCCAAGCTTTGAAGATTGTCAAGAGAATTTTCAAAAAAATCATATTTTTTTAAAAAAATCTTTTTTACGGCATAATTCCCTCTCTCATATTTCTTATACGAAGGGAGGCTTCCCTTACGTTAAGCCTATCCACGGAATATGCATATCGCAACAGGTCCGAAGGTATATATTCGTCGTATTTTTCAAATGACGGAAGCTCCTTTGAAGACACGAGATTCAACGGATTGTACTCGCCGCTTCCAAAATATGCGTTAAGCGCGGTAATAAGCCCCGCCTCGTCGGACTTTTCCATACGGAAGGTAACGTAATAGCAGCCCTCAAAATCTATACCCGAAATTCCCAACGGAGATGCAATCGCCGAGAGCATCTTTCGCAGGGTTCTGAATGAGCGCGTTCCGAGCCACGGGAACATGCAGTAGGTATACCCACCAAGATGAACGACATACTTATCCGTAAGCCCCGTATTCTTTGCCACTCGCCTTGCGATCTCAAGTCTTTTTGCCGCATTTTCTTTAAGATACGGATATACCGTATCCTCTGCAAGCACTCGTCTCATACGTTCGAGTATGCGCGTGTGTATCTCTCCGAAGTCGCCCGGCCACGATATTTCCATTTTGCCCTCAACGCCCTTCACGTATACGAGTCGCCTTGCGCTGTCAAGCTCCGTAACCTCCCAAACGCGCCCTGCAAGCGCAAATCTGTCGCCAACGGGCGGAGGCGTGGTTATAGTTCCTATCTCCTCGGACTCGCATCTTACGGTAAAGTCCTCGCTATCCTTAAACACAGCGTAAAACTTAAAGCTATTCAAAAGTCTTTCGCTTTCAAGTCCCGCTATAAGTCCCTTTTCGTCGGTCATTTCTATAAGTCCGCAGTTGAGCATGGAAACGAGAAGCGCCTTGTAGTTTTCCTTTGAAACGTGACGAAAGGCGGGCATTGACAAAACGATATCCGCAAGAGTCGCAGCGCTCGTTTCTCCCCTTGCCGCAAGAGTGCTCAAGGTTTGATGGAATAAAAGACTGAACGGCTGCATTTTGTTTGTTGGAGGCTCTATAAAGCGCTCCTCTATATACAGCTGTACTATTGCTATTGCGCGTATAAGTCCCCACGGTATAAGCTGTGGCAGGGGCGCGTTTGGAAGCGGCTCCTCCTCTCTGAACACCATCATCATTTCGGGCGGCTGTCCGCGTCTGCCCGAGCGTCCAAGTCTTTGCAAAAATGCAGAAACGGAATTTGGCGCGTCCATTTGAAGCACTCTCTCAAGTCTGCCGATATCTATTCCAAGCTCCATGGTGACCGTTGCGCACGTGACCGCCATCTGCTCCGTATCGCGCATTTTCATTTCCGCTTCCTCGCGTAATGATGCCGAAAGATTACCGTGATGTATCAAGAAAACGTCTCTGTCGCCTCGCTTCTTGGCTATCTGCCGCAAGGTGGCGCAAACGTATTCGGTCTCCTCGCGCGAGTTTGAAAACACAAGAGATTTAGCGCCGCTGACGCAATCGTAAGCATACTCGTAGCCGGCGTCAAGCTTGGCTTTTTCAAGCGTGCCGTCGTCT
>JAZQTY010000200.1:0-9477 GCA_045631025.1 Eubacteriales bacterium | reverse complement strand
AAGCTCGAAAAAGGAAAAAATAAGAGCTGTGACGGTATCCGAAAGCTCAAAAAGTGAAAGCGTGCCCTCGACGACGCCGAGGAACGCGCAAAAGAAAACGACAAACGCGCAAACTGATACCATTGATGAGGCGGAGCTTGTGACGGCGTGTGTAAAAACGCTCGCAAAGCTCCCCGATTTTTTCTTTTTATCTTTTGGCGGAGAGTAGGGCGCTTCCGCTTTATCTATGCGCGTCATAACCGCGCCTATGATTGCAGAGAAGAGGACGGATATGATGTACAGTGCAACGCCCAAAAGGGGCGAGCCGAACGTACCCTTGCCGACAGCTCCGATAAGAAACGCGGGGCTTGGAGTGCTCGCTATGCATACGCCCCGCCGATACTCCGAGGCGCTGATAAGACCGCCCGTATAAAGCTCGCAGAGAGAGCGCGCGCCTACGGGGAAGCCGCAAAGCCAGCCAATGATCACAGCTCCCGTGGCTTCCTCGCTTATTTTAAACACGCGTCCAAATAGTCTTGCGGGTATTTTGCAAAGTGAGCGCAGCGCTCCGCTCTCGATGGCGATGGACGAGAGCACCATAAAGGGGAAAAGAGAGGGGATTAGTCGCGTGCCGCAAAGGTAAAGACCGTTCTGTACCCAAATCGATGCGGCGGACGCGTTCTTGAAAAACAGAATAATTATGAAAAGGCTCATGAAGACAAAGGCGTGCCGCCGATCTATTATGCGCGTACTACGGGCGTGCCGTTTTCCTATTTCTATAAAAGTCATTTAAGTGCCTCCGCGGGCATAAAATATTTTGAATAAATGCGCTCTGTAAATATTACTGCAAAATGGCGTTAAATATGACTTGCAGAGCGCTTGGGGAGGATATATGACGAAGAAAAACGAAAGAGGAGGCGCGGATTGTCCGCGCATGCGTGAGCGGCTGTGCCACGCGTTTGATATAAAGCCTGATATTTTCCTTGGAGAAACGCTTATAGAGCTTCGCGGGCGCAATTCACTTACAGTTTGCGGGGGCGGCGGCATTACCGCCTACGGTGAGGGAGAAATAAGATTTAAGCTTCGCGAGGGCGAGCTTTCCGTAAAGGGCGAGCGACTTGCGTGCGCGTCGTTCGAGAGAGGCGCTGCGGTGGTTGACGGCAATATTTTCTCCGTAAGCTTTGAGGAGGACTCATGATACATCCGCTTTTGCTTTTTGTTGGCTACCAAATAGTCTCCGTCCCATCAAAAAACGGGGTCGATTTCGTCAATTTCTGCGCACAGAACGGTTGCCGCTACCACAGTATCGGAAAGCGTCAGACGGGCGGTGGAGATCGGCTTTTCTTTCGAATGCATCTTCCGTCCGCGCTTCGCGCTCGACGTTTGAGAACGAGACACGGCGTTGACCTCAAAGTCGAGAGCTCGCACGGTGTTCCGTTCTTTGCGCTCGGTATGTTGAAGCGTCCGGGGCTTTTACTGGGACTCGCTTTTTTTGCTTATCTTGCCTTTGCGTCGGGAAGAGTAATTTGGGATATAAGAATTGAGGGGAACGAGCGCGTGAGTGACTCCGAGATAATAGAAATACTGAAAGAGAGCGGTATAGGAATAGGCAGTAAGAAGTCAGATATTGACGTAGACGGCACGGAAACGCGCTTTCTGATTGCCTCGGACGAAATTTCTTGGATGGCGATAAATATTACGGGCACGGTTGCCGACGTTGAGGTTAGAGAGGTGGAGCCCGTAGCGCCCAAGACGGACGACGGAGTAGTTGCGTCAAATCTCGTTTCCAAAAAGAACGGCGTTATAGTCGGATTTGAGGAGGTGAGGGGAAACATTGTCGTTGCTATCGGAGACGCAGTCAGCGAGGGAGATCTGCTCGTAGGAGGAGTTTACGGAACGGCGGACACCCCGCTCCGTTTTACGCGCTCGCGCGGAAAGGTTTTTGCGCTGTGTGACAACAGCTACGAGATAAAAGTTCCGCTCACTTATACCCAAAAAACGTATACGGGAAAGAAAAAGGTAAAAAAAACGCTTATTTTCTTTGAAAAAGAAGTAAAATTTTTCGAAAATAGTGGAAATTTGTATACAACTTATGATACAATAATTAGAGAAGAATATTTTGATCCCTTTGGACTCGGAAAAATACCCGTCGGGATACGGACGGTCGAGTACGCGGAGTATACCGAAAGCGCCTGCGTAAGAAGTGAGGCGGAGGCTCTCGCCGAGGCGAATTTTCTGCTTTGGCAAAGAGTATATGCAGAGAGTCCCGACGCGACTCTTGAAACGAAAAGAATTTCGGGACGCGTTGAGGGGGACGAATACGTGCTTTGCGCGGTTATCGGAACTATCGAGAACGTTGCCGTGGAAAGAGTTATCGAGATTGAGCTTACGGCGATAAAGGATTATGAAAACAAGAGAGGGGCGGATAAATGATGGAAAAATACGCAAGAACGGTAAAGATCGATTCCTCGGAGATAACGGCGCGCCTTTTCGGAAGCTTTGATATTAACGTGCGAATGCTCGAAAAATGCTTCGACGTGAATATCCATAATCGCGCGGGCGAGGATACAGACGCGGTGATAATCACGGGAGAGGTCAAGGAAAACGTGGACATGGCGGCTGATGCCGTCAGATATCTTAAAAACATGGCGAAGTACAACGAAACGCTCACGGAGCAGCAGGTTGGCTACGTTATGGAGATGGTCAAGGAGGGGAATACGGCGGAGCTTGCCGACATGGAGGGCTCTTGCATATGTATTACCACGCGCGGTAAGCCCATAAAGGCAAAGACCGTTGGACAGCGCAGATACGTCGAGGCTATTGAAAAGAATACGGTTGTGTTCGGTATAGGTCCTGCGGGAACGGGAAAGACCTTTCTCGCCGTTGCGATGGCGGTCAAGGCGCTTCGTGAAAAGCAGGTATCAAGAATAATCCTCACGCGCCCCGCGATCGAGGCAGGAGAAAAGCTCGGCTTTTTGCCCGGCGACCTGCAAAGCAAGATAGACCCTTATCTTCGTCCGCTTTACGACGCGATGTACGAGATGATGGGCGCTGAAAACTACGCGCGCCAGCTTGAAAAGGGAATTATCGAGATAGCGCCGCTCGCGTACATGCGCGGAAGAACGCTTGACGATTGCTTTATAATACTTGACGAGGCGCAAAACGCCACCCCCGAGCAGATGAAGATGTTTTTGACGCGTCTCGGCTTTAACTCAAAGGCGGTCATCACGGGCGATCTTACGCAGACCGACCTTCCGTCGGGGCAGAGAAGCGGGCTTGCAGTGGCGGTCAAGATACTCGATGATATCGAGGACATCAAAATACACGCATTCACCGATAAGGACGTGGTGCGCCACAAGCTCGTACAGCAAATTATAAGGGCTTACGAAAAATATGAAAAGGCGGCTGCCGAGAGAGGCGCGGCTTTAAGAAATAACAAAAGACAAGGAGAGAAAAAATGAAAACGGGACTTATGATATACTTTATGAACGAGTCGGGCGAGGACGTTACCTACAAGCAGAAAATGCTGCTTCGCAAGGCGGTAAGGGCTACGCTTGAGTACGAGGGCTTCGGTAACGACGTGCAGATCTCGGTCACCTTTGTTGATGACGAGGGAATCCGTGCGATAAACAACAGCTATCGAAATATAGATAAGGCGACGGACGTCTTGTCCTTCCCGCTTACAGATTTTGAGGGGGGCGAGGAGCCTCCTACGGACGAGCCCGAGATAGCGCTCGGCGATATCGTTATCTCACTTGAGCGTGCAAGAGCACAGGCGGCGGAATTTGGACATTCCTTTGACAGAGAAATCGCATTCTTGACTGTGCACTCAATGCTTCATCTTCTCGGCTACGACCACGTTGACTCCGAGGAGGACGACAGAGAAATGAGAGCACGCCAGAGCGCAATACTTGAAAATATGGGACTTGGAGTAAAGTAATGAAAAAGACGGGATTTATAGCAATAGTAGGCAGACCGAACGTTGGAAAATCAACGCTTATGAACTCAATTCTCGGGGAAAAGGTGGCTATCGTTTCGAGTAAGCCACAGACGACGAGAAACAGAATTACGGGAATACATACCCGAGGCGAGGAGCAGTTCGTGTTCCTTGATACGCCCGGTATGCACAGCCCGAAGAACACGCTTGGCGAGTATATGGTCAAGGCGGCGGACAGCACGATGCGCGATGCAGACGCCGTAGTTCTCGTCGTTGACGTGGCGAAGGACGTAAGCGCGGTTGAGGAGAACGTAATAGCATATCTCAAAAAGAGTGGAATCCCCGCGCTGATCGCGATAAACAAGATAGATACCTGCAACCGCGAGCAGATAGCCGAGACTATAAAGAAATATGCGGACAAGCACGACTTCGAGGCGTTCGTACCGATAAGCGCGAGAAGTGGAAAGAACGTTGATGAGTTGCTCGACGAATGCTCGAAGTTCCTCGGTGAGTCGGAGTGGTTTTTCCCCGACGATATGGTGACGGACCAGCCCGAGAGACAGATCGCGGCAGAGATAATCCGAGAGAAGATATTGAGGACGCTCAATAAGGAAATACCCCACGGCACGGCTGTCGTTATTGAGGAATTCAAGGACGAGGGAAGTCTCGTAAGCATTCGCGCGGAGATATTCTGCGAGAAGGCGTCGCACAAGGGAATTATCGTCGGTAAGAACGGCGCCGCGCTCAAGCTTATAGGAACTTACGCGCGAGAGGACCTTGAAAAGCTTTTCGGCGCGAAGGTATATCTTAATCTTTGGGTAAAGGTTAAGGAAAACTGGCGCGAGAGCGCAAAAACCGTCGGAAACTTCGGTTACAGAGACGAGGAATAAGACTTTTGGAATTGGAGGCGCGGTTATGATAGATACCTGCGACGGACTTGTTATACGCGAGTGCGCTTACGGAGAAAACGACAGGCTCTTGACCGTGCTTACGGAAAAAGGGCAGTCGGTTATGATTGCCAAGGGCGCTCGTTCTATGAAAAGCAAGTTGATGAGCGTTTGTCATCTGTTTACCTATGCGAATTTTGAATATTACGAGCGAAACGGAATGAAATGGCTGTCGGGAGGCTCTATAACCGATAACTTTTTCGGGTTGAATACCGATATACGCGGCTTTGCGCTTGCGGCGTACATAGTTCAGCTTGCCGCAGAAATCACGGGCGAGGGAATCGGAGCAGAGCGAACGCTTCGTATGACGCTTAATTCGCTTTACGCTATCGAAAACAAATTAAAGCCGTTGGAGCAAATAAAGAGCGCGTACGAGATTTTTGCCGCCGAGGAATCGGGATTTGCTCCCGACCTTTCGGAATGCTTGCGTTGCAACTCGGAGGACGTGGAGTCCTCGTGGCTCGACGTTATGAACGGAGGACTCGTTTGCGAGGCTTGCATGAGGGCGAGAGGCGGCGCTGAACGAGTAGCGGCAGAGGGCGTTGACGCTACTATGACGAGTACGATACTCGTTCCAATGAGCGCGCCCGCTATCGCGGCGTGGCGATACGTAGCCGCCGCACCGCTAAAAAGAATATTAGCATTTAAAATCGAAGGCGATGAGCGTTCGACGCTTGAGCGCGCAAGTGAAACTTACATAATAAACCATCTTGAAAGAAATTTTGAAACTCTTGAGTTTTATCATTCCATAAAGGAGTAGCATGAGTATAACTGAAAAAACACTGGTAACTCTTGAATTTGATAAAATAAGACAGATGCTTGCCGACGCGTGCCCGACAAAGGGAGCGGCGGAGGCGGCAAGAGCTTTATATCCCGCAACTTATATCGAGGCGGCTAAAGCAAGACAAACGGCTACGACCGATGCGAAGCGCCTATCCGATGCAAAGGGAATGCCATCGTTCGGCGGAGTAGTGGATATTTCGGATGTTTGCGAAAGAGCGCTTAAGGGCGCGGTGCTGACGCCTCGCGAGCTTCTTGACGTTGCCGTGCTTTTGCGCTCGTCAAGACAGCTTCTTGACTATATACGCTCAAACAGACTCTTTGAAACCTCGCTCGACGAGGTTTTTGAAAGACTCATACCCAATCGTACGCTTGAGGACAGGATCGCGCGCTCCATACTTTCCGAGGAGCTGATTGCGGACGAGGCAAGCCCTGCGCTTGCGGACGTAAGGCGCAAGATAAGAGCGGCAAACGTAAGGGTAAGAGAAACTCTTGCAAGATACACGGGCGGTAGCTATTCTAAATATTTGCAGGAAAGCATAGTAACGCAAAGAAACGGGCGATTCGTTATTCCCGTAAAGGCGGAGTGCCGAAACGAGATAAAGGGACTTATACACGACACGTCCTCGTCGGGCGCGACGATATTTATTGAGCCTATGGCGGTGGTCGAGGCGAATAACGAGCTTGCGATGCTCGAGTCACGCGAAGCTCACGAGATCGAGAGAGTGCTCTCCGAGCTGTCTGCGGCGGTAGCGGGGATATCTCCGTCGTTAAACCTCAATTACAGAAACGTAACGCAGCTTGCCTTTACCTTCGGCTGCGCGGAGCTGTCGAGAAGAATGGACGCTTGCGAGCCGATACTTACCGAGGAGCGCGCTTGCCGACTTTTGCGTGCGCGACACCCGCTTATAGATAAAAAAAGCGTAGTTCCCGTAACCCTTTCGATAGGTGGCGAGTACGATACGCTGATAATCACGGGACCTAATACGGGCGGTAAAACGGTAACGCTTAAAACTCTCGGACTTTTCTCGCTTATGGCGCAGGCAGGCCTTCATTTGCCCTGCGACGAGGGAAGCACGACGTGTATCTTTGAGAGCGTGCTCGTTGACCTTGGTGACGAGCAGAGCATAGAGCAATCTCTTTCTACATTCTCGTCGCACATGGTAAATATAGTAAGTATTTTAAAGGAAAAGGATTCAAGATCGCTCGTGCTTTTCGACGAGCTTGGCGCGGGAACGGATCCGATTGAGGGAGCGGCGTTGGCTATCGCGGTTATAGAGGATGTTCGCGCGGCAGGCGCTATGTGCATGGCGACGACGCACTACACGGAGCTTAAGACCTACGCGCTTGATACGGACGGCGTGTGCAACGCATCGTGCGAGTTTGATGTAGAGACGCTTCGCCCAACCTATAAGCTGATAATCGGAACACCCGGCAAATCAAATGCGTTTGCAATTTCCTCAAAGCTCGGACTTCCCGAATGCATAGTAAAGCGAGCGGAGTCGCTCGTCGGCAGCGAAAACAAAAAGCTTGAGAGCGTGCTCGGTGAGCTTGAGCTTTTACGTCAGCAGACGGAGAAGCAGCTCGAGGAAGCAGAGAGACAGAAAGTCGAATACGAGAGCTACAAAAAAGCGGCGGAGGCTGATATTGCAAAGCGCCTTGCCGATTCCGAAAAGGCGCTTGAGAACGCGCGAGCGAAGGCGCAGAATATGGTTGACAGTGCAAAGCTTTCAAGTGATTTTATTATGGAGCAGCTCGACAGAGTGCAGAAGCAGCGCGAGTCAGAGAGACTTGGCAAGGAGCTTGCCGATGCGCGGCGCGAAATAAGAGAGCATTTGAGGACGCACAGCGACAGCTACGATCCCGTAGTTCACAGAAAGCTTGATAACTACAAGCTCCCGAGAGCATTGAGACGGGGCGACGAGGTCTACGTCGTAAGTCTTGATAAGACTGGAGTTTTGACGGACGATCCCGAAAAGAACGGAAAGGTCGGTATACAGATAGGAATTATCAAGACTAAAGTTTCGGTAAGCGATCTTCAGCTTATTGAGGACACGCCCGAAAAGAAGAAAGCCGAGAAAAAGAGCGCACCTCTTAAGGTTACCGTCAATCGTGATTTCCGCGGCGAGGTCGATCTTCGCGGGAAGACGGGAGACGAGGCTTGGAGCATCGTTGATAAATATTTTGACGACGCGGCAATCGCCGGCTTCCACAGCGTTCGCCTCATTCACGGCAAGGGAACGGGCGCGCTTAAAAACGCTCTTTGGGCGTATCTTAAGAAGGATTCGCGCGTGGCAAGCTTCCGTATCGGACAGTTTGGCGAGGGCGACGGCGGCGTTACGGTCGTTGAGCTTAAGTGAGTACGCGAGGATGCGAGGTCGCGAGGATGCGAGGACGCGAGGATGCGAGGACGCGAGGATGCGATTTTCGCGCTTTTTGTAAAAAGCCCGGCAAAAACTCTTAAAAAGTATATTGCTTGACAAATGAACACAGAGGACGGTTTCTTGTGTCCCTCTGTGTTTCAAATAGTTTGCGGAGAACGAAAAATGAAAAAAACAATTGCTATTATAATTCTAATATGCATCGTAGTACTTTTATTAAGCTCATGTAATTATTCCAAAAATATAGATTTTATAGAAGATAATAAAGAATGGTATTTGCTTTACAATGACGAAAGATATTATCAATCCTCTGTGTTTTTCGTTACCGAACGTTATAATTCAGAAAATACGAATGATATCCAATTGGGTTCATACTACAGTTTTCCTTTTTCAACTAATGCCTATTCTGACACATCGGAAAATCCATTATTCATTTATACACTGGGTAGTGATTCAAATTTGTATTTAAAACAAGATTATAACTATCAAGCAGATACCTTTGTATTAGAAAATACCGATGATGAGATCGTTTGGAAAAATATTTTCGGCGATAAACAAAACATCTCAATCACCACATCAAATATTGATGTAACATTACATTCCAAGAAACATCCTCGCATAAAATCCAACATCGATATTATATATGTTGATAATCAATGCTATATCGCATTGCCGGATTTTCAAATTTGGACACCATCGGATGAATTTCTAAAAATTTTGATTGATAATGGAATAATTTAAAAGCAAGACTGCTCAACCGCACTTTCGGGTCAATGTCATTAAGTTAATCTAATGGCATTAACTTTGGGGTGCGGTTGTTTTTCATTTTAAATCTTGCAAATTCAAAGTATGTTATGCACATACCTAAAATCCCCAATATTTGGGGATTTTTTGAATTTATTTTTAGTAAAAGTCACGTTTTGACATTTTTGTGTAAAAAAAGTTTGAACACCCTTGTTAAAAGAAAGAAAATGTGTTATAATTTAGTTACAGTTGATATTTAACTTGGAGGGTGTTAAAATGAAGGAATCACAGTATGCAGAGCTTAGCGTAATAGGCATGAGAGGCTGCGAGCAGTTTGCAGCGCAGGTGGATTATTATTTGAAGGAATGGCGCCGTCACGGTGGGGATGAGACCTTTCTCGTTCACGCGGATTGTCCCCGTTTCGGTACGGGTGAGGCAAAGGGACTTATTCACGAGTCCTTGAGAGGTCACGACCTTTACATAATCTGCGACGTTTTCAATTACAGCGTTACCTACAAGATGTACGGTCAGGAGGTTCCTATGAGCCCCGATGACCATTATGCAGACCTCAAGCGTATAATCGCTGCAAACGCAGGTAAGGCGAGAAGAGTTACGGTCATTATGCCGATGCTCTACGAGGGCAGACAGCACAAGAGAAGCGGCAGAGAGTCGCTTGACTGCGCGCTGATGCTTCAGGAGCTGGTAAATA
>JAZQTY010000199.1:0-12262 GCA_045631025.1 Eubacteriales bacterium | reverse complement strand
CTACGCAAACAGCCGTTGTACCGAGGGAGAATCCACCAAGGAGGTCTACGCTCGCGCGCTCGCTACCGTAAGGCGGCTTGCCGAGAAGCACGGCGGAGAGACGTTAATGCTCTCCACGCACGCAACGCTCGTAAGAGCGCTTTGCGCGCATGCAGGCGGGCTTGACGACTCGCGCGTCGGAGAGATACCCTTTACGCATAACGCATCAATAAACGTATTTACCTACGAGGACGGCAAGCTTATCCCCGAACGCTTAAACATCATCGAGCATCTTGGCGATATGGTGACGGGAGTACACCGCTCCTTCGGAAAATAACCCCCCTGAAAGGAACAGACATGATAATTCACGAGCATTTTGATATAAACGAAAAAGGACGTCTGACCGTAGGCGGTGCGGACGCCGTAGCTCTTGCAGAAAAATACGGAACTCCGCTTTATCTGCTTGACGAGAACGCTATACGCCGCGCGTGCAGAACGTATCGCGAGGCGGCGTGCAAAAGCTTCGGCGCGGACGCGCTTCCCCTTTACGCCTCAAAGGCGCTTTGCTTTACGGAAATGTACCGTATTGCCGCCGAGGAGGGCATGGGCATCGACTGCGTTTCGGGCGGCGAGCTGTATACGGCAAAGCGCGCAGGCTTCCCCGCAGAGCGCATTTATTTCCACGGAAACAACAAAACCGAGAGAGATATACGCGACGCTATGGACATGGGCGTCGGCACGTTCGTGGTCGATAACCTCGACGAGCTTTTTGCCGTCGGTGAGGAGGCTACGAAAAGAGGCATCACGCAGAGAATTCTGCTTCGCATAACCCCCGGAATAGACCCCCACACTCATCGCGCCATAGTCACGGGAAACGTTGACTCAAAGTTTGGAAGTGCAATAGCTACGGGACAGGCGATGGAGATAGTCAAGGCGGCTATCGCGCAGGACGGCGTTTACCTTGCGGGGCTTCACTGCCACATCGGCTCGCAGATATTTGACATAGAGCCCTTTGATGACGCGGCAAAAATAATGGTGCGCTTTCTTTCCGATATTAAGGCGGAGTGCGGCTACGAGATACGCGAGCTTAATCTCGGCGGCGGACTCGGAGTCAGATACACCGAGTACGACAGAGAGATAGATTACTCGAGCGCAATTTCGGAAATCGCGAGCATCGTAAGACGTGCGTGCGAGGAATACGGAATCGAGCTTCCCCGCATAATTCTCGAGCCCGGTCGCTCCCTCGTTGCCGCCGCAGGCGCTACGCTCTACACCGTAGGCTCGGTCAAATGCATTCCCAACTTCAGAAATTACGTATCGGTCGACGGCGGTATGCCCGACAACCCAAGATACGCGCTCTATCAGTCGCAGTACACGGCACTTATCGCAAACAGAGCAGGCGCTCCCCGCGATTTTTGCGCGACTCTTGCGGGAAGATGCTGTGAGTCGGGTGACCTCCTCGGAGAAAACATGCAGATACAGACACCAAAGAGAGGCGACGTGCTTGCAGTTCTCGTGACGGGCGCGTACAACTACTCCATGGCGTCAAACTACAACAGAATTCCCCGTCCCCCCGTCGTCATGATAAAGGACGGAGAAGACAGAGTCGTAGTAAAGCGCGAAAGCTACGAGGACCTTGTGAGAAACGACGTTTAATATAACGCAAGGAGAAATATTATGTTAAGCTCACTTATGAGCGGTGATATAGAAGGCTTTATCATCCGCCTCGTTCTTACTCTGCCAATAGTTCTCATTTCCCTCTCCGTACACGAAACGGCGCACGGCTACGTCGCCTACAAGCTCGGAGATCCGACGGCTTATAACCTCGGCAGACTTTCCTTAAATCCAATAAAGCATCTTGATCCTCTCGGTACGCTTTCCATGATTCTTTTCGGCTTCGGCTGGGCAAAGCCCGTACCGATAAACACGAGATATTTCAGAAAGCCCAAGCGCGATATGGCGCTCACGGGTGTGGCGGGACCTATTTCAAACATTCTTTTAGCGGTGCTTTTTGCCCTGTTCTTGAAGGCAACCATATTTATATTCGGCTTCGTCACGCTGACGGATTTCACCTCACAGCTCTACTATTGGCTTTGGGTGTTCTTCTCGCTCGGCGTTCAGCTCAACGTTACGCTCGCGGTATTCAATTTCATTCCCGTACCGCCGCTCGACGGCTCTCGCCTGCTTTTCGCATTCCTTCCCTCGGCAACCTATTTCAAAATAATGCGCTACGAAAAATACATCTATCTCGTATTTTTGGTAGCCCTTGCAATCGGACTTCTCGATACGCCGATCGGCGTAATGAGCGATTTTATAATGCGCATCATTGACGCGGCAGTTTTCTAAAGCTTATACTAAATTTAATCGTAAGGGGCAGACATGGAAGCAATAACCTACCGTCTCGATCAGTTTGAAGGTCCTCTGGACCTTTTGCTGGCGCTCATACAAAAGAATAAGGTCAGTATTACGGATATACCCATATCCCTTATCTGCGACCAGTACGTTGAGTACATAGCAGAGGCGCAAAAGCTGGATATGGACGTTGCCGCCGAGTTTATCGTAATGGCGAGCGAGCTTATGCTGATAAAGAGCCGTATGCTTCTTCCCCGCGACGAGGAGGACGAGGACGACCCGAGAGGGGCGCTTACCGACGCCCTGCTTCGCTATCAGCAGGCTAAAGAGGCGGCGGCAAAGCTCACCCCTCTCTACGCATATTACAGCGGTCGAATGGTAAAGGACACGGACGAGATATCCGTTGACAAGACCTTCGTGCAGGATCAGGACGTAACCTCTCTGTGCGCGGCAATAAGACGCATCGTTGCGTATAACAACGCGCTTGAACGCGCCGCCACCACCTCCTTCACCCCCATGATAAGCAAGCCCGTGATACCCGTGGAAATAAAAATAGTTTCCATACTTAAAACCATCGAGAAAAAGGGCATCGCCTCGCTTGAGGACCTCGTTATCGGCGAGGTAACGCTCCCCGATCTTATCGCTTCGTTCCTCGGTGTGCTTGAGCTTGTAAAGATACGCAAGCTTTTGGTCGAGGACGACGAGGAAGGCAGTGAAAACGCGCTGTTAAGCCTTTCCACGAGATTTATTCTTAATACTGACGACTCCACCGTCGGAGAGAGTGAATACGACCTCTCCGCTATAAACGGCGAAGCTTAAGGAGATATTATGGACAATCAGAACACTCAAATCGACAGTCTTAAAAACATTGAGGGTGCTATCGAGGCGATACTTTACGCCGCAGGCTATCCCGTAAAATACGCCCGCATCGCCGAGGTGCTCGGTCTTGACGTACATAACACCAAAACTCTTATTGAGCATATGGCAAAGGACTATAACTCCGACAAATCAAAAAGAGGTATAAGCCTTCTCGTTTTTGACGAGACCTGTCAGCTTTGCACCAAGGAGCAGTACGCTCCCTACATACGCGAGGCGCTTGGCATACGCCGCGGCGGAAATCTCTCCGCGTCCTCGATGGAGGTCCTTGCGGTGGTTGCTTACAATCAGCCCATCACGCGCTCGTTCGTCGATCAGGTGCGCGGCGTTGACAGCTCTTACGCCGTAAACTCGCTTATCGACAAGGGACTTATCGAGGCTTGCGGCAGACTTGACGCCCCCGGCAGACCTATGCTGTACGTAACGACGGAAAAGTTCTTGCGCGTATTCGGACTCCGCTCCCTTTCCGAGCTTCCCGCAACCGAAACGGTGCTTCCGCCCAAGGAGGACGTTCCGATCGTTGAGGACGGCGAGCTTACCGACGACGAGTCGGGAGTAACCGACGAGGCAAGCGCTGACGAGGCGTAAACGGCAGACTAAAAAATCTAACGGAGGAAGGCTATGCCGGCATTGATAGTAATAGGCTGTATTATTCTGTTTTTGGCGCTCGTGCTTTCCCTGCGCATAAAACTGACCGTAATATACAAGGACGGCCTCGTGGCTTATTGGAAGCTGCTGTTTTTCAAAAGAATGATTTATCCCGAGAACGAAAAGCAGCGCGGTCCTCATTCAATGAGCAAGTGGCGCGCAAACCGAATCAAGAAAAAATATCTTGAGGAAAAAGAAAGCAAGCGCCGCAGAAGGCTTCAAAGAGAAAAGCTCAAAAGCGACGCAAGAAAGGGCAAGCGCCAAAAGGACTCGCTCTCGGACGTGCTCGAGGTGCTTGGCTACCTCAAGGAGCTTTTGTCCGTCTTTCTCAAGAATTTGTTTAAGCATTGGAAGGTTGAGGTCGCTCGCTTCAAAATAAACGTCGGAACCGAAGATGCGGCTTCTACCGCTATCGCGTACGGCGCAGTCTGTGAGGCTGTTTCAGTGATTTTGACGATTTTAGAGCCGCTTCGCGGTTTCTCCTCACCAAAAGCAAAAAATATCGAGATTACTGCCGACTACCTTTCGGTGGTAACTACGGCAGACGTAAAAATAGTATTATCCGTTCACATTTGGCAAGCAATTTACATCGTGCTTGCAACTCTCATAACCTACGTAAAGCAGCTCGTAGCGATAAAGTCGTAAGAGCTCGTATATAAAGACATAAAATGAAAGGAAATAAAAACTATGGCAGCAAACGACAACAGAATTCCGGAAATTATCCGCTCATCCATGGAAAATATCCGTTCCATGTTTGATGCAAACAAAATCGTGGGTGAGCCCATAACCACGCCACAAGGAACGACTATTATCCCCATCTCAAAGATTTCAATGGGTATTGCCGCAACGGGCTTTGATTACAATTCCAAAAAGGACGCGCAGCCCCGCCCGCAGAATTTCGGAGGCGGCGGTGGAACGGGCATCACGGTAAATCCCGTCGGCTTCTTGGTCGTTGACAGCAGAGGCGACGTTGAATTTTTGAGCGTTGCCAGCAAGGGCAGACCCGATCCCATCGATCAGGTAGCGGACCTCGTTGAAAGAGCGCCCGACATCATAGCAAGAATCAAGGAGATCTTCGATACGGACAAAATGTATCCTCAAATCTGATCCCACATTTGAATTATGCCCCCTCTCCCAACATATATTTTTAGAAAAACGATATGGACGGGAGAAAAACCAAAAATGAAAAGAATCGTCACCCTTTGCTTGGCATTCGTAATAATTTTAGGACTGCTTACCGTTTTTCCAAGCGCCGATACGTCACTCGGCATATCGGCAAAAAGCGCCGTGCTTATCGACGCGGACAGCGGAAGCGTTCTTTACGAAAGTAACGCTCGCGAGCCGATGGGAATGGCAAGCACCACGAAGATAATGACGGCTTTGACGGTTCTCAAGCTGTGCTCTGCCGATTCCGTCGTGACCGTCCCCGGGGAAGCCGTCGGCACGGAGGGCTCGTCCGTCTACCTTTGCGAGGGAGAGCGACTCACCGTCGAGCAGCTTTTGTACGCTCTCCTGCTCTCGTCCGCCAACGACGCGGCGGTAGCGCTTGCAATACATTCGGCAGGAAGCGTGGAAAAATTTTCAGAGGCTATGAACGAATACGCCGACGAGCTTGGTATTGCGGACACAAATTTTACCAATCCCCACGGTCTTTACGACGAAAATCACTATACCACGGCTCTCTCACTTGCTCTTATTGCTCGCGAAGCCTTAAAAAACGAGCTTTTGCGCAAAATATTCTCAACGTATAAGACCACTATTCCGTTTAACGGAACGCCCGACCGTCGCCTGCTCGTAAATCACAACAAGCTTTTGCGTACCTACGACGGCGCGATCGGACTTAAAACGGGATTTACGAAAAAAACCGGCAGAACGCTCGTAAGCGCGGCAGAACGCGAAGGCTTGACACTAATTGCCGTGACACTTAACGCGCCCGACGATTGGCGCGACCACGCCGCAATGCTTGACTACGGCTTTGAGAATTACGAAAGGCGCGTGTTTTACGACGCCTACGAATACGAATATTATATGCCCGCAACAGGCGCGGATACGGACCGCGTGCGGCTGACGAACTCCCTTCCTCTTGCGCTCACCGTCAAAACGGGAGAGTGCGCCGTCAAGGAGCGCGTCCTCTCAAGCTACCGCTTTGCCTTCGCGCCGTGCAGTAAAAATACGAGGCTCGGCACGGTCGAGCTTTGCATAGACGGGCGTACGGTATCCTCCCCTCTCGTGGCGGCTGAAAACGTCTTTTCTCCAAGCACGAAAAAACACTTCCGGGACAAATTACTTAAAAAGGACTAAAACAATGGCACCTATCCGCTTGCAAAAATATTTTACCGATTGCGGTGTAATGTCAAGACGTGCCGCCGAAGAGCAGATTAGGCTTGGCAAGGTACGGGTAAACGGTATTATCGCGTCCGTCGGAGACACGGTCGAGCCGGGTATAGACAAGGTCGAGCTTGACGGAAAAATAATTATTCCGATGACCGAGGAAAACGTATGCATAATGCTCAACAAGCCACGCGGCTACGTAACGACGATGGCAGATGAAAAAGGAAGAAGAAACGTCAGCGAGCTCGTATGCGACCTTGGCATAAGAGTT
The DNA here is from genome assembly GCA_045631025.1 of Eubacteriales bacterium. Classification (GTDB taxonomy): domain Bacteria; phylum Bacillota; class Clostridia; order Oscillospirales; family CAG-272; genus HGM12713. The sequence goes on along the minus strand of JAZQTY010000199.1, from coordinate 5,805 downwards.
TATCCGATAGGCAGACTTGATATGGACTCGGACGGACTTCTGTTGCTCACAAACAACGGCTCTCTTGCAAATAAGCTTACCCACCCGCGTCACGAGATACCCAAAATATACCGTGTCAGCGTCAAGGGTATTCCTACTGCCGAGCAGATAAAGCAGCTCGGCTCGGAAATGAAGATCGACGGGTACAAAATTTTACCCGTTAAGGTTGAGATCGTATCCCGCGCCCGCAGCGCCGAGGAGGCAAGCGTGCTTCAAATGACGCTTTACGAGGGAAGAAACCGACAAATACGCAAAATGTGCGATGCCGCAGGTCTTAAAATAAGACGGCTCTCCCGCATATCGATAGGCAAAATTTCGCTCGGCTCTCTACCGTCGGGCAGGTGGCGCAGGCTTACCAAAAAAGAAATAGATTATCTTACGAACGATAAGGAAAACTGATTATGATAAAGGTATTACCAATTCAATCCAAGCTCCGTCAGGAGGAAATATGCCTCAAGTGCGGAGTCGAGTACGATGCCGATCTGCTCGCATACGCCGTTTCCGTTGACGACCGTCTTTCGGGCGTCTGCCAATTCAAGCTTACGGACACGGGCGGTGTGATTTACGATATAGCGGCAACCACCGACCATTACGACGCGGACGCTCTGTTCGTTATGGGGCGCGGCGCGCTGAATTTTATCGACCTTTGCGGCGTTCATTACGCAACCTACGTCGGTAGCGGCGCCGAGGATTCTCTTTTGAGGAAAATAGGCTTTAAGAAAAACAGTGACGGAGTTTACGAGATCGATCTTAACGGATTTTTCACCGATCACTGCCACTGATACAATATCAAAATAAAAGTTGACAAAACACACTTTTTGTGATACAATATAAATTGCGGTTTTATAACCGTTATAATAAGCTTAACCAACGAAGTCGTTGGCTGAAAGGATTTATCATGACAAAGGAAATTAACATTTCACTTCTTTTCAAGGTTTTTAAATCGGCATGGTGGAAAATTCTCATTATAACCGTTGCCGTTGCTATCGCAGTTGCCGCATTCACGACGTTTGCGATCGATCCGCAATACGCGGCATCTACTAAATTTTACGTCATAAATACGAGCACGACCTCGGAATATACGACTACCGCGCTTCTTTCCGCAGCGGAATATCTCGCTAACGACTACATAGAAATTATCAACGGCGACGATATGCTGGAAATGGTAAAGGGCAAGCTTGAAAGCAATCAGGAGCTAAAGGATAGGGGCTACACGACCTTTAACAAGTCCGAGATTCGCGGAATGCTCTCATCCAGCACCTCAAGCGAGTCCTCTACGTTCACTATAACCGCAACTCATACCGACTACGCGGTTGCTTATTACGTATGCATGGCTCTTCAGTCAAAAGAAGCTCTTGATATTATTAAAAATGCGGCGCGTCCGAGCTACAGCTCTAACCTTTATCAGTGGAGAGACCTTAACGGTGACGGAAAGAAGGACGCAGACGAGTTTTCAACTATTTCCGAGGCTGACCTCGAATGCGTAAAGGTTCTCCGTTCGCCCGAGCAGACGAGCTCCGCTCCCGTTTCTCCCGACGTTGTAAGCTACACCCTCCTTGCAGCAGTAGCATCTGCTGTGATAGCATACGCAATATTCCTTGTTAAAAAGCTTGCAGATACCGTTATTCGCGGCGAGGAATCCGCAAAGGATCTCGTTGATGAAACGGTTATTGGAGATATTCCCACATGGACGAATTCCGCAACGACTTCAAAAGAGGAAAACAAAAAATGAAAAAATTAAGTACGACAAGAAAAAAGGTACGCCTCATAACAGAGTCCACTCCCTTCGCAATAAGAGAGTCCTTTAATCAGCTTCGCACTAATATAATGTACTCTCCTCACGACAGCGAAGGCGCTCCCGTTTACGCAATCACCTCTGCGGCACAAGGAGTCGGCAAGAGCACGGTTTCCGCAAACGTCGCCCTGTCCTTTTCACAGGCGGGTCAAAAGGTATTGCTCATAGACGCGGATATGCGTTGCCCCACGCAATATAAATTTTTCGGATACGAAAAAAAGCAGCCCGGCTTTAGCGAGCTTCTTTCGGGAATCGTAAAGGAACCAGCCTCCGCTATTTCCGCCTACTCCGATAATTTACATATAATAACCAGCGGTTGCATCCCTCCTAACCCGTCCGCTCTCCTTATGAGCAATAAGCTCTCAACGCTCGTCGAACAATGGAAGAAGGAATACGATATAATCTTTATCGACCTTCCTCCCGTAGCAATCGTTTCCGACCCTATCGTAATTGCAAGCTTGGTCGACGGATATATTTTGGTTGCAAGAGCTAACGTCAGCAATGCAAAGCACGTGAACTCGGCTATAAGCTCTCTTAAGAACGTTGGCGCCAAGATAACCGGACTCGTCGTAAACGGAACGAGCTACAAGGGCAGCGAGAACAAAAAGTATGCACGAGGAAAATACAGCTATAAGTACGGATACACGTACGAATACGGTACGAAAAACGACTGATCCCCCGCAAACAAAACACGGAAAGGACGAGCCGCATGAATAACGCGACGACCGTTATCGACTTCCATACTCATATTCTCCCCAATATTGACCACGGCTGTCGGTCTCTTGAGGAATGCAAGAAGCAGCTTGAGATCATTCGCTCCGGTAAAACGGACGTAGTGGTTGCAACTCCTCACTTCTATCCGCACGTTCACAGAATTGACGATTTCAAAAAAGCCCTCGCACAGTCGATCGATAGTATTAAGAGCGCAGGCTTTGCGAGCGCGCCTCGCATTTTGGTTGGCGCAGAGGTGCTTTTGTGCGAAAATCTATCCGAAATGGACGGACTTTCGGAGCTTTGTATCAATGGAACTAAAGCAATTCTGTTAGAGCTGCCAATGAGCTCCTTAAAGGAAGGTCATTTTGACGCGGTTGAGGAAATGCTTGCAAATGAATTCACCGTAATACTCGCGCACGTTGACAGATATTTAAGAATTTGTCCTCGCGATCTTGACGCGTTACGGGATATGGGTGTGCTTATGCAGGTAAATGCGAGCGCCCTTACTCCGCTTTCCATACACGGGCGCCTAAAGCGTTATATCAACGAGGGTGCGGTTTGCGCGTTGGGCAGTGACCTTCACGGAGCAAATCCTACCGATTACAAAAGATTTGAAAGAGCCCCATTGGTGCTCAAAAAGCATTATACAAACGTAATGCAAGCGTCAGAAAAAATTTTAGAAAATGCAATTTCCATATAAAAAACGCTTTTGCTATCATATCGGTAGCAAAAGCGTTTTTTCTTTCATTATAATATATTATTTACCTGCCTCGCGGCGCGCCTTCATCATAGCCTTCATGCGAAGCTCCGTGTTGAGTATCTTCTTGCGAAGTCTTATGGACTTGGGCGTTACCTCGATAAGCTCGTCGTCGGTAATAAATTCAATAGCTTCCTCAAGCGAGAAAATGATCGGAGGTGTCAGCAAAAGCTTCTCGTCAGCGCCCGCAGAGCGGATTGCCGTAAGCTGCTTCTTCTTGCAGGGATTGACTGCTATATCGTCGTTCTTGGGATTTTCTCCGACTATCATTCCCTCGTAAACGGGGGTTTGAGGTCCTACGAAAAGGTTACCTCTCTCCTGCGTGTTAAACAGACCGTAACGCGTGGTCTCTCCCGTTTCCGATGCAACGAGCGAGCCCGTAAATCTCATAACGACCTCTCCGCGGTAGGGCTGATAGCCGTCAAAGATGGTATTCATAATTCCCTCTCCGTGAGTTGCCGTAAGGAACTCGGAGCGGTAACCGAACAAGCATCTTGAAGGAATAAGATATTCTATTCTCATACGACTGCCAAGAGGATTCATTTCAAGAAGGTCACCCTTGCGCTGACCGAGCTTTTCAACGACAGCGCCGACGTAATCCTGCGGAACGTCAAGCGTAACGCGCTCCATAGGCTCACATTTAACTCCGTCGATCTCCTTAAACAGCACGCGGGGGTTCGAGCAGATCATCTCATAGCCCTCACGGCGCATGGTTTCTATAAGGATAGAGAGGTGCATCTCTCCGCGTCCTGCAACCTTAAATTCCTCGGTGGTATCTCCGTCCTCGACGCGCAAGGAAACGTCCTTGAGAAGCTCTTTATAAAGTCTGTCGCGAAGCTGACGCGAGGTAACGAACTTACCCTCCTTACCCGCGAACGGGCTATCGTTTACCGAGAAGGTCATTTCAAGCGTCGGCTCGCTTACCTTTACGAACTCCAGGGGTTCGGGAGCGTTAAGGCTCGTTATGGTATCACCGATGGTGATGTTTTCCGCGCCGGAGAAGCAAACGATGTCGCCCATCTTCGCCTCGGTAACGGGCACGCGAACGAGACCGTCTATCTGATAGAGCGATACGATCTTCGTGCGCTTGGGAGCGTCTCCCGTGTGGTAGTTGCATATATAAGCGTCCTGATTTTGGCGAATACGTCCGCGCTCGATACGTCCGATTCCTATTCTTCCAACGTACTCGTTGTAGTCGATAGAGGATACGAGAAGCTGAAGCTCGCCCTCCTCGTCCCCCTCGGGAGCGGGAATATAATTGAGTATTTTATCAAACAGCGGAACGAGGTCTACGCCGGGAACGTCGGGATCCTCCGTTGCGGTGCCTGCTCTGCCGGAGCAGTAAAGCATAGGGCTGTCAAGCTGCTCGTCGGTTGCGTTGAGATCAAACAAAAGCTCCAATATCTCGTCCTCAACCACTCCAAGCCTTGCATCGGGCTTGTCTATCTTATTTATGACGATTATAACCCTGTGGTTAAGCTCGAGCGCGCGCTGAAGCACGAAGCGCGTCTGGGGCATAGGATCCTCGGCAGCGTCAACGAGAAGTATAACTCCGTTTACCATCTTGAGTATACGCTCAACCTCTCCGCCAAAGTCGGCGTGTCCGGGAGTATCAATAATATTTATCTTGACGTCCTTATAATGTACTGCGGTGTTCTTTGCGAGAATGGTAATTCCTCTCTCCTTTTCCAAGTCACCCGAGTCCATTACACGAGTTACAGTTTCCTGATTGTCGCGATAAATTCCGCCCTGCTTGAGCATCTCGTCAACGAGCGTCGTTTTACCGTGGTCAACGTGAGCGATTATCGCTATATTTCTTAAATCCGTTCTTACCATATATATTTCTCCTTGATTTTTCTTTCCAAACAGATATTATACCACACTATTTCGGAAAAATAAATACTATTTGACAAATTTTTTTAAGTCGTATCAACAATTATATGCTGCAAATAAGCTTTTCGATGGGTAAGTATCCCTGCGACATTGATTTTACTCCAAGATCCGCCTCCGAGCAAAGCTCAAGCGCATTTTTAAGACGCGCCATGGATTTTCCCGACGCCCCTTGAATATAAAGCTTCGTCCTGTATTCGTTTTTCGTAACTGCCGACGTTATCTCCATAGAGGAACAGCCCTCGGAAAGAAGCGCCTTTACCGCAATCAGATCGCATATAGTCCTTGATATTTCTCCCATAAGCGACACGGGGTCCGTTCTTCTGAATTTCATAACGGCAAGCGCGTTTACGGCGTCCTCGCTTCTGCCCTCAAGAATTGCGTTGGTAAGCGCGAATGCGTCCGTGCTTATCTCGGCAATCGAAACGTTCAGCACGTCCTCGCGAGTCACGCTCGTTCTTCCCTTTTCGAGAGCGTAAAAGCTTATTTTGTCGGTTTCGTTTGCAAGAGCGTACATGGACTTTCCAACGTAATTTATAAGGAAGGAGCAAACCTCGGGCGTTGCCGACACGCCGTTATGCTCGAAGTGCTTACCAACCCACGAAACGAG
>JAZQTY010000198.1:0-2964 GCA_045631025.1 Eubacteriales bacterium | reverse complement strand
GTATCACCGCCTATGCAATACTCGGTAAATTCGGGCTGATTTGGCAGGGAATAGAGCTTGATATAACCGCTCTTGTCATTCACCCACCGTATATTACTTATCCGTAGTCCGTCGTAATCGTATATAAAATAGCCCGTCTTGATAGCCCTCGGTAGAGCTTCAAGGCGTTTTTGTATAGCCCTTGCATCGAATACTGTCTTGCCGAGAATACCCCATTGACCGAGGCAATATACGTTGTACGTGTACTCGTCTATAAGCTTTAAGTCCTCTAATGCCTTTCGGTCATCGTCCGTGAGGAATTTATTGTCCTTGTACGTGCTGAAGCATACGGTAGCGAGCTTACTGTCAATGAAATGTCGCTTTATCCAATGCTGAATGTTTATAGGGTTAAAGGACAGTACCATTTGCTTTTTGGATTTACCACCGCGCAAACGCACTTTAAGCTGGTTTATATCTGCCTCTTGGCACTCCGTAGCTTCCTCTACCCATATATTCGTAAGCTCTCCGCTCTCAAAGGTAATTGACTTAATCTTTTCAACGTCGTCAAGACCTGCAAAAGCTACCTCGTTGCCCGTGAGCTTGCACCTGATCCTCATATCCGACTCGTTGATTTTGAAATGCTCGGCGAGATTCCAATGCGATATAACCTGCTTTAAGAGCGGAAACGTTGACCGCCTATTTGTATCGCCCGTCTGCCTGACTACAAGCAAATTGCACCTTGTCGGGTGTATAAGCTGATATATCCACCTTTGCGCTATAAAATAACTCTTGCCCGACGAGCCACCGCCGTAAAATACAAGGTATCGGTCTTTGTTGTCGAGATAGGGAAGATAAACGTCGTTAAAAACCTTTTTAGATATTTTTATATTGACGTTCATTCGTCCTCGCTCAATTCTATATTGATAACGACCTCTTTTGTAACCTCTGCCTCGACCTTTTGGACATACTCGCCCTGCATTTTATTCATAATATCAATGGCGTTCAGCTTGTTTTTTAAGCTTGCAGGAGCTTCGACCTCGACCGCCTCTCCGTCTATCATTTGTACCACAGTTTCGCCCTTTTCTCCCTTGATAATCTTGGTAAGAAATTCAAGGCGTTCTTGTGCGCTCATTATGGTAGGTTTAGCAAGCTGATCGCGCAATTCTTTCAACCTTGCGATTATCTTGCTATTGTTCATAAGACGGCTTGCGTTCTCGTATATCGTCTTATCCGACATTCTTTGATTAGGATAGGCGTTTCTATACGCGTCCGCTTGGCTCATTCCGTCTATTATGTTTTTAACAAACTGTTCCTGCTTTGCGGTAAGCATATAACCGCCCCCTTTCACGTTGATTTATAATTTAGCCCAAAGATCGCGCTTTGTTCCGCTCAAATAGAGAGTAGGCGTTCTCTTGCTCGCGGGCTTAAATCCTGCTTTATCTCCGTAGCCCCCATAATTGAGGGAAGCTCCGCAGTTTACAAAGAGCTTGTCAACGAGCGATACAGTAGATTGTGATATGTTCACTCGGTAATATGACTCTTTGAATATGATAGGCAAGTGAGTATGCGCGTGAATATAGAAATCCGCGTCCACTATTGCGGCGAGATCGGCAAGGCGGTTAACTTTGCCACCCTCTCTCTTTCCGCCACCGCTTCCGTGAGTAATATATCCCGAATAGGTCTGCGTTCTATTGTGATAACGCTTGCCTTTATCTCCGAAACGTATAAAAAGAAGCGCAGTAGTCGGGGAGTATCGTTCAGGTATTCCCAACTGTGCGCACATTATCTCGGTAAGGTCTATTCCGTCAGCCCGGTACACTCGGTTTTCGTGATTGCCCGGCAGAACGGCGAGGATCTTGTCTTTTATCGGCTCAAATATCTTAACGCAATGCTTCAACTGTTCCATGGGTTGCAGAGCGGAAGCATAGGTATCACCGATACTTGATGCTATTGCCGTGTCCATAAGATCACCGTCAAGGATACAATACGCGTTCTTTGTGTTCTTGATATATTCAATACGTTCAAGAACGAGCTTGTAATCGCATTGAGAGTCACCAATATGTAAATCAGCCATTGGCAGTATCTCAATGACCTCTGCAAAAGGCAAATCGCACTTAATTGTTTTCATAATTCCCCCTAATAATAATCGCGTGCGCCTTAGGCGATAGCCGAGCTACCGCCCGTAAGGAGTCAACGTATTTTACAAACTCCGTCCAATGAACCACAAGAAACAACGGAGCTTGCAGGCGCTTGCTTCAATAAAAAAAGCACCTGCGCGTTTGCAGATGCCATTTCTTACACTTTCATAGTTTAATTATATCACGCATAAACGCGCCTATGTTGTGTTATCGCGTGTAATTATGGTTAATTATGGTTAATTTTAGGTAATAACGCGGAGCATAGCCCTATCCCCCTTGCCCCTCGTTCATAAATCGTTTACAAAAAATTCTTGCTTTGTCCAACATTTGCCACTCGTTGAGTGGTAAAATTAAGAAAAGCCGACCTCGGCACAAAAACACAAACCGAAAAGGAGAAACAAAAATGAAAAACATTCTTGACTACATTGACGAGCTTATCGAGCAGGGCTATTCCGAAGAAGATGCGGAAAGATGCGCTGATTGCCTTTACTCCGATCTCCCCGACTTTAATAGCCCCGAAGCATTCTTTTGTGAAATGGATTGAAAGGAGAATGAATATGTATAACACTTGGATAATTGACTATATGGAACGGACAACACCCGAAACGGCATTAAAAGCAAATACCACAAGCGGTATAAAGATGATAAGGCAAGAAGCCAAGTCCGCGATTGCAGAACTAACGAGCGCGAGAGCATCCTTTGCCCAGATCGGTCTGCAAGACGAGGCAAAGCTTGCCTTCGATAAAGCAGTTTTTGCGGCAAAATGGCTTTGCCGATTCGGCTTGAAAGATGCAGAGTGACGAGGGCATTTGCCCTCGGTAATGCACTCCCGAAAGGGAACGGTCAC
>JAZQTY010000197.1:0-5830 GCA_045631025.1 Eubacteriales bacterium | reverse complement strand
TTCCGCTTCTCGTTCTTCTCTTAACGCCGTCAAGGTCGCGTGCGACGGGATTTACGGTGAGTGCCTCAACAATCTCGCCCTCGGTAATACCCTCGCAGCGGCAGACAATTCTGCCGTATGCGCCATCCTTGGCGATGATCTCGTTCTTTTCTTCCATAGAAAGCTCACGGAAGTAGTGAGCAGGCTTGCGGGTAGCTACGTAGTCAGCCTTAACCTCGCCGAGGGGCTTGATGCCGTCAACGATAGCCTCAACGTACTCCGCGATTGCGGGAGCCGACGAAAGTCCGGGGCTCTCAATACCGCCGAGAGTGATGATTCCGTCTCTCTCCTTGATAATGAAGTCGCCTGTGCTGCCCGTTGCGCGCAGACCGCAAAAGGAGGTAATTACCTTATTGAAGGGAAGATTTGCAACGTTGTCGCTTGCCTTTGCAAAGATGGTTGCAAAGCCCTCGGGAGTGGTGGACGTGTCGTCCTTGTCCTCGATGTCGGTAGCCGTAGGACCAAGCAAAAGGTTTCCGTCAACCGTGGGAGAAACGAGGATACCCTTACCCATCTTGGTGGGAGTGTGGAATATGGTTCTCTCGGTGAAGCTGCCGCATTCCTTATCAAGAAGCATGTACTCGCCGCGGCGTGGGGTTACCGTAAAGTCGTTGTCGCCCGTCATAGCGGCGATAACGTCGGAATAAACGCCTGCGCTGTTGATAACGATACCCGCCTCAACCTCGCGTCCGTCTGCTGCCTTTACCGTGTACTTGCCGTCATTTTTCTCGATAGCGCAAACTGCAAAATCAAGAAGGAGCTCTGCTCCGTTGTCCATAGCGTTTCCTACTGCTGCGATGCAAAGCTCGTAGGGGCAAACGATAGCGCCCGTTTCAGCGAGAAGCGCGCAGGTAAGATCCTTGTTAAGATTAGGCTCAAGAGCGTGAAGCTCGTCCTTCTCAAGTATACGAAGTCCCTTTACTCCGTTAGCAAGACCGCGGCGGTAGATCGCCTCGACCTCCTCTCTCTCGTGCTCGAAAGCAACAACGAGAGATTGATTTCTCTTGTACTTAACACCAAGACGAGCTGTGACCTCCTCCATAAGCTCGGAGCCTCTTACGTTCATCTTTGCCTTAAGTGAGTTTTCCTTGGCGTCAAAGCCTGCGTGAACGATCGCGCTGTTAGCCTTGGTAGCTCCCATCGCAACGTCACCTTCTTTTTCAAGAATACATACGCGCAAATCGTATTTTGCAAGTGTGCTGGCGATCATTCCGCCTACGACACCTGCGCCTATAATCGCTATATCGTACATTTTTCTTCTCCTTTTTTAAATTTTTACAAAGAAAAAAAGACGCAGAAAAACACGGAACGCACGTTCCGCATTTTAAAAGCATCTCCAAATCTCTGCATTATTTATTTTTCCAAACGTGATTATATCACATTTTTTAAAATTTGTCAAGATTTTTTATAGTAATTTACAGTAATATGGTAATAAGAAAAGATTTTGATAAGGACTACACGTTTGTCATCAGTGAAGAGTAAAAGGGTTTGGTTGATTTTTGCCGTGGCGAAAATCGCGTCCACCTTTTGCACACAAAAGGTGGACGCATCCCCGCGCTGCTAAAAGCAGGTCACTTGCCGACACAGAATTTTGAGAAGATCTCCGCGACGATCTCCTCGCCGAGCTGTCTGCCGTCAAGCATTCCGATATTCGTCAGCGCGCTCTCGATTCCAACGGAAACAAGGTCAAGCGGTGTTCCCGCGTCAAGCTCCTCAAGGGATGATTTGAGCGACTCGGATGCGAGCAACAGCGCTGCATGCTGTCTTGCTCCCGTGACCACGGCGTCCTCGCCAAGACTTATACTTCCGTCAATAAACAGAGCGTCTATCGCGCTCGAAAGCTCGTCAAAGCCGTCGCCTGTCGCGGCGGAAATTTTTATGCAAGTATCAAAATGCAATCTAATAGTATCAATAAGTATATCATTCGCGGGCAGATCGGATTTGTTAAGCAACGCAATACAAGCAGCTCCGCTTTCCTTTAGCGTATCTATACGGCGCAACAAATATTCGTCGTCGCTGTCAGTGCTCGCCGAGGAATCGAATACCGCAAGTATCAGCTCCGCGCCCTCAAGCTCGTCAAGCGCGCGCTCTATTCCAATGCTTTCAACGGTATCGCTCGTTTGTCTTATACCCGCCGTGTCGCAAAGCAACAGAGTCGTGCTTCCAAGCGTTGCCGTTTGTCGGAGAACGTCACGCGTCGTGCCCTCAATATCTGTCACTATCGCAGCGTCGTATCCGACTATTCGGTTATAAACCGAGCTTTTTCCCGCGTTTGCCTTACCGCAAATGACCGTCTGTATACCCTCGGATACCGCGCGTCCCGTTTTATAGGTTGCCGCAAGGCCTTCGATCTCGCGAACGCTCTGCCACAAAACGGTGGCTATCTCCTCACGCGAAAACTCGTTGAGGTCCTCGTCGGGGAAGTCGATGGCGGCGTAAATGCCCGTCATTACGGTTAAAAGCGAGTCGTATATTTCGTGAGTCTTTTTCGCGAGATGCCCCATCATGCCACCTCTGGCAAGGCGAGCCTGCCCCGTCGTTTTTGCTTCAAGCAAAGCGCCGAGCGCCTCCGCTTCGCTAATACTCATTTTCCCGTTTACAAAAGCGCGGCGCGTAAACTCTCCCGCCTCGGCGACTCTCGCTCCCGCAAGGAGCACCGAGCAGAGCACCTGCTCCGTAACGAGCACACCGCCGTGGCAATATATTTCAACGGTATTCTCCCCGGTGAAGGAGTATGGCGCACGAAAGACCGCCGCCATACCGTCGTCGATCTCGTGACCGTCAGCAACGTCGATTATTCTGCCACGCACCATTTTGGCGCTCGGAGCGGCTCCGAGCGGCTTTTTTGATGCGCATAAAAAGACGCGCTCGGCGAGTGCGACGGCATCCTCGCCCGATATTCTTATCATAGCTACGCCGCCCTTGCCTCTCGGAGTCGAAACGGCGGCAATCGTATCGTTTAATTTCATTTTCCCTCTTTTCCCCTACTTTTCTTTTTAAAAAAAAAAATAGGCAAAAAAAAACTTCACAAAAATTATTCTTTCCTTATTTACTTGCATAAATTGAACAGGTAAAAGAAAACTGTAAGTGCTTCGAACTTTATACGGGCCGTCGAGGACGCCGCTTTTTTAGCCTTCCCTTGTGAGGGAAGGGGGACCGCTTGCGGTGGATGAGTAGTAAATAAAGAACTTAAATATAAGACTACTCATCCGTCACTCGCAAAGCTCGTGCCACCTTCCCTCACAAGGGAAGGCTTGCGTTAGAACGAGCTTTACTCAAGATAATTTTATTGATTGGTTTCGTTTCGTCTTGCGGGATATCAAATAAAAAAACAAATTATATAAAAATTAGGGCTGTTCTAAAACAGCCCTTTTGAGATCTGCCGCTAATTTTATTCAGCGTCGTCAGCTTCCTCGATGCAATCGCAATCATCAAGCAGATCATCGTAAATTGTTTCTGTTCTATACTTCTTAACGAGCTTATAAATAACGAAAGCTACGACTGAAGCAACAGCGATACAAGCCACGGAGATAGCAATTATCTTTCCGTAATTAGGGCTTTTCTTCTTGGTAAACCAGCTCATTTAAAAATCCTCCCTCTGAATGAATTTTTATATCTTTCTGTTTATAGTATATCATATTTTTTTCAAAATGCAATAGGAATTTTGAAATTTTTTTAAATTTTTTTGGAGATTTTTAACTATTTTTCCTTGATGATTACTTAATTTAACCTAAAATTACATCAAGCGACATCATAAGGCAAAAGCCTACTGCCAAGGAAAGCATCCACGATGTGCTTACGCCATCCGAATCGCTCTCGGTAAATCCTGCAAACACCGCGTAAATCATCGCACCCGCCGCAAATGAAAGCAGATACGGCAAAAGGGGTACGGCAAGACCTACCGCCAAAATTGTAATCAGCGCGCCGATAGGCTCTATAACTCCGGACAGCACGCCTATCAAAAACGATTTCGTTCTGCTCATTCCCATTGTCCGTAGCGGAAGGGAGACGATCATTCCCTCCGGAAAATTCTGAATCGCGATGCCTATGGAAAGAGCTAATGCGGCTGACATTGCTGTTTTTACGTCCGCCGCGCGCAAAACCTCTGCATATATCGCGCCTACTGCCATTCCCTCGGGAAGATTATGAACCGCCACCGCTATGATCGGAAAAAGGTTTCCTTTAATTGCGCCGCGCGCCTCTATCTCGGGGTGGCGTTTTTTATATCTGTCAAGCAAAAACTCACAGAGGATAAAAAACAAAAATCCCGCAAGAAATCCCACTACCGCAGGAATGACCGTGAGTGCCCCCTCGCCGGGAGCAAGCTCTATCGAGGGAATCAGCAAGCTCCATATTGAAGCGGCTATCATAACTCCTGCCGAAAAGCCCTCTATTGTTTTAATCGCCCGATTGCTCGTATTGCGCTTGCTGAACACGACGCAAAGCGCTCCAAGCGTCGTTCCCACGAACGGAAGCATTAAGCCGCTAAAAATCTGTATATAAATAACCGTCTCCTCCTTACAGTTAGTCTCTGTTAACCATCGTATGCAATGAAAGCACAAAGGTTACAGATATTATTGTGACATACAAATATATCTTTATTCTTTTAAATGCTTTGAAACAAAGCGCATAATTCTCTTGTGTGAGTCCGCTGATTCGGGAATGTATTTTGCATATAGGGGATAAATATGGAACATTCCTTCTTTGACGTCGCATTCGACGTCAACTCCGGCAGATTTGAGCTTTTCAACTATCGTCAGCGTATCATCCAGCAGCATTTCGTGTGAGCCTACGGTAAAGAGCATTGGGGGGAAGCCGTGGTATTCTCCGTACACGGGAGATACGTATGGATCCCTGCGATCTGCGTCGCCGGTAAAGCAGAAAATATCGCTCTGCATAAACGCGGCGCGCGACTCCTCCGACGGCTCTACTCCTTTTTCTCCGAACATTACGTCCTTTGAATAATTTTTAGTGTAGCTTTCGCCGTTGAGCGTCATATCCGCCCACGCGGAAATGCAGAATGCGGCGCAGGGAAGCGCACGTCTTTCGTCACGCAGCTTGAGCATGAGCGCAAGCGTAAGATTCGAGCCTGCCGAATCCCCGCCGATAAGTATATTTTCGGGCAAATAGCCTTGTCTTTCCGTAAGCTCACGCCAAAGCTCAAGCGCGTCGTTAAGCTGCGCCGGATACGTATGCTGGGGAGCAGTTCTGTAATCGAGAAGTATAACCTCGCAGTCGCCGGCTCTGATAACGTCCGGAGCGGCTTGGCGATATGCGGAAATAAGAGGACTTATATACGCACCACCGTGAAAATACAGCAAAAGCTTTCCGTTTTCTGCTTTGCCGTCCATAGTGACTCGCTCGTAAGGCGTTCCGCCGAGCGTCTGCTCGCGGCAAACTGAAAAGCCCTTGAGCGGCGTTTCCTCTACGTTTATCTGATAAAGACTACGTATTATGGACACGGCGTCAGGGTGTCTTATCGGGTTAAAATTACCTTTTCTTCGCAAAAATGCGCGAACGATTCTACCTCTTAACGATATCATTTTACTAAACTTGTCTTTCTTTTTGATTTTTGGGGAATGGGTAACCGGAAACCGAATTGCGACGGAACAATAACCCGTTCGACTTCCTTGCCGCTTTGCTTTTATTTCACTATATTATGGTATAAAAATGATATAAAAACAGGGCTATCGACCCAAAGGTGCGACAGCCCTAAATTTTTACTCGGTTGTGTAGTTGTCAAAATAACCCTGGATATATACGACGGGTGTTCCCTTGTCGCCGGAGCCCG
>JAZQTY010000196.1:0-2949 GCA_045631025.1 Eubacteriales bacterium | reverse complement strand
TCCCATAATTACGGAGAGTACGACACCCATAAGCAACGGCTGGAAGGTCGTTGCCCACGAAACGAACGTGCCGAGATAGTACATTACGTACGACACTATCGGGCAGAGCAACCAACTTGCAGCAAAGCCGACAAGCAAGGTAACCACGGGAGTAACCAAAATATCAACCTTGGTCTTTTTCGAGACGAGCATTCCTATTTCACTTGCAATAATAACTGCAAAGAATGCGCCCGCAGGTCCTGCCGTATAGAATATGTTTTCACCGTCGCCGGCAGTTGCCGCCCACTTAAGCAACGCTCCACCGTCGTTGGAAATTATCGCGCCCATACCGTTTGACATAGCGCCGACTGCCGCGCAAGAAAACATGACGAGCGGATGTGCCCCAAGCTTATAAGCAATCGCAACGCCTATCGCCATACCGGTCGCAGCCTTTGCAGAAGCGGCAATAGTATTAAGGAACTCAAGATGAGTATACGTATAAAGCGTTCCGAAAATCGTTCCGATGAGAAGCGAGGCAAAAAGTCCAAGCGCCATCGCGCCCATAGCGTCAATAAAATAGCGATTAAGATACTTTTTTAATATTTCTTTAAATTTTGACATTTTCAAAGCTCCTTTTTATTTCCATATTAGCGGTATATACTGTATAGCCTCCCATACTACGGGAACCAACAATGCCGGCAAAAGATTACCGACCTTTATTTTTTTAGGCCACAAAAGATTGAGTCCGACGGCAAATATCAAAACGGAGCCGACACCCGAAAGATTGGTTATCAATGCGTCTGACATAAAGCCCGATATAAGAGCTCCGAATACTGTGAAAAGTCCTTGATATACTCCCACCGCCACCGCCGAGAAAATAGCGCCTATGCCGTAGACAGATGCAAGCACCATAACTATAATTCCGTCAAGAATTGCCTTTATATAAAGCGTGCTCGAATCTCCTGTAAGAGCTTCGTCGATAGGTCCGCATATCGCCATCGCACCAACGCAAAATACAAGCGACGCCGTAACGAATCCGTCAACGAATCTATTGTCGTCCTTTGCTTTGCAAAGACTTTTAAGCTTCTCGCCTATTCCGTCGAGTCCCTTTTCAATGTTTATAAGCTCGCCAACAAGTCCGCCAATAACCAACGAAATGACGATAAGCATAGTCGAGCCTGCTGTAATCCTTCCGTCCTCGCCAACCGTAAGTATCATCTCAAGTGCACCGGCACCGCCGATAAACAGCACGGCAAGACCGCAAGCCTGTGTCAAAACCTCTCGAAATCTCTCCTTAAGTCCACCCTTAAATAAAAGTCCCAAAACGCCGCCGACTATTATCGCCGCAACGTTCACTATCGTTCCAAGTCCTATCATAGTACCCTCGTGTAAAATTACCTGTATATACATATTATACCACCTTCGACAGAATTCTGCAATACCTTACGCGCATTTTTTATACATCGTTTTTGACAAAAATTTATCATTCTGCGCAAAAAAGTTTTAAGATATTGTAAAATTTGAGTTGGCTCCGTCATTTTACTTGACTTTTTTTTGAATGTAAGTTATAATTAAATGATGTATTTTATAAAAGCAAGGAGAAAAACAATGATAAAGCTGACATCAAACGGTGTTTATCTCGTTGACGGTAAGCCTGTTGCTTCCGCTGACGTCTGCCCAAAAGAGGCAAGAAAAAATACCATTGCCTATTCCATAATGAACGCTCATAACACCTCGAATGTCGAGGGTGAAATGAAAATCAAATTTGACGCGCTCGCATCTCACGATATTACCTACGTTGGTATCATTCAGACCGCGCGCGCAAGCGGACTTCGTGAGTTCCCCATTCCCTATGCTATGACCAACTGCCATAACTCACTTTGCGCAGTTGGCGGCACTATAAACGAGGACGATCACGTTTTCGGTCTGTCTGCGGCAAAAAAATACGGCGGTATCTACGTTCCCGCAAACCAGAGCGTTATCCACTCTTTTGCACGTGAGGAGCTTGCAGGCTGCGGAAAAATGATCCTTGGCTCTGACTCTCACACTCGCTACGGCGCTCTCGGTACTATGGGTATCGGCGAGGGCGGTCCAGAGCTTGTTAAGCAGCTTCTTAAGAATACCTACGACATAAAAACTCCAGAGGTCGTCCTCGTTTATCTTACGGGCACACCCCGTCGCGGCATAGGACCGCACGACGTAGCTATCGCTCTCGTAGGCGCAACTTTTGCAAACGGCTTTGCGAAGAACAAGGTGCTTGAATTCGTTGGTCCCGGTGTAAAAAATCTTCCCATTGACTTCCGTAACGGAATTGACGTTATGACAACTGAAACAACCTGTCTTTCTTCTATTTGGGAAACTGACGAGATCGTAAGAAAGCACTACGTAGCGCACGGCAGACCCGAGGATTACCGCGAGCTTCGCCCCGGCAACGTCGCTTACTACGATTCGATGATCGAGATAAATCTCGATAAGATGGAGTCCATGATCGCTCTCCCCTTCCACCCCTCCAATGCGTACACCATTCACGAGTTCCTTGAGAATGCAGACGAGATACTCGCAAAGGTCGAGGAGGAAGCGGCAAAGAAATTCGGCAAGTGCAAGTTTGATCTTCGCTCGAAGGTAAAGAACGGCGGCGTTCTTGCTGACCAGGGCATAATCGCAGGCTGTGCCGGCGGTATGTTCGACAGCATTGACGAGGCCTCTGCAATACTTAAGGACAAGAGCACGGGAGCTGATTACTTCTCACTTTCCGTTTATCCCACCAGCGTTCCCGTTTCGCTTGAGCTTACCAAGATAGGCGCGACCTCCGAGCTTCTTAAGGCAGGCGCTGTTATCAAGCCTTCCTTCTGCGGACCTTGCTTTGGTGCAGGTGACGTTCCCGCGAACAACGGTCTCTCGCTTCGTCACACGACTCGTAACTTCCCCAACCGCGAAGGCTCAAAGCCCGGTGAGGGACAGCTTTCGGGT
>JAZQTY010000195.1:0-2917 GCA_045631025.1 Eubacteriales bacterium | reverse complement strand
GCATGCTCCGCGCCCGCCCTCTTGGCGCTCTCCAACAGCTCCTTTATCTTTTCCCTCTCGCTGTCAAATATCACAGCCGGAAGCAGCACTCCGTTCGTGTTTCCCGCGTACTTTTCAAGCGGCGTAAATAACACGTCAAAGTATTCATACGCCGAGCGCGGTATCTCGTTCGGCTCATAAAACACTGCCGTGCGCATAGGCGCGCGACGAAGCGTCGGATGCGCTTTTTGCGCTTTAGTTACGCCCTCTCGCTCGCTCTCCTTGTCAAGAGCTGAAAGTGCGCTTCTTCGCAGAGCATTAAGTGACGAAATCGGAAGCATAAGCCCATCATCAAGTTCAAGTTTCATATTAACGAGAGTATACGGCGTATCTCCAAGCCTTGAGAGGCTCTTGCGAACCGTGCTCGCGTCTATCGGCGCAGTCCTTGCCGCTTGCGGTATATCCCCCGTCACAGTCGCGCTCTTGCCGTTATCCGTCCTCGTTACGGTAAGGGTTACGGGGGCATCTGCCCTTATACAAGCGCTCATATCAAGTCCGATCCTGCGCGTAAGCCCCGTAAACGGCTCAAGCTCTCTCGTCCTTGATTTCTGCTCGTCCGTTCTGACTCCGAGCATTCCGTTACTTATTTTTCTTTTAAAATATCCGTCCGTAAAGCCATCGCGTGAGAACACCTCGGCAAGATGCCTCATATCCTCTCTGCTCGCCGCGCACCGCGCATCAAGAAGTCTGCGCCACGCTCTCGTAACGTCGCGCACGTATTCAGGGGATTTCATTCGCCCCTCAATTTTAAGCGAAGCCACGCCCATATCGCAAAGCTCGGGAATATGCTCTGCAAGACACAGGTCCTTCAGTGAAAGCGGATAGCTTCTGCCATTCTTTCCGTACGGCAGTCGGCAGGGCTGGGCACACTCGCCTCTGTTTCCACTGCGACCTCCCACAAGAGAAGAAAAAAGGCACTGCCCCGAATGGCACACGCAAAGCGCACCGTGAACGAAAACCTCGGCTTCAATAGGCGAGGTACGTATAAAGTCGGTTATATCCTCTTTGCTCATTTCTCTTGCGCAAACCATACGCGAAAAGCCCGCGTCAGCAAGCAGCTTGGCGCTTGCCGCCCCATGTCCCGACATCTGCGTGCTCGCGTGAAGCTCTATCGGAATACGCTTCGAAACCTCGCTCGCCGCTCCAACGTCTGCAATAATAAGCGCGTCAGCTCCGTCTTGATACGCGTCCTCGGCAGCACGCAAGAAGTCATCGAGCTCCCTGTCGTACACAAGCGTGTTGGTCGCTATATAGACCTTCGCTCCGTAGGAATGCGCCAAGGATATTCCCTTTCTCATTTCCTCACGGGTAAAGTTTTTTGCGTTTATTCTCGCATTAAACGAAACTCCGCCAACGTAGATAGCGTCAGCTCCTCCCTCTATTGCCGCAGTAAGGGCCTCGATTGAGCCTGCGGGGGCGAGCAATTCGGGAAGCCGTCTGCCTGCGCGTATATCCTCGGCAACAGAATTCGGTAATCTTACTTTATCCATTATGTATTACAGTATTCCGGCGCCACCGGGAAGCTGCGCACGGAGCTTTTCGTTCTCAAGCTCAAGCTCCTCTACGGTAGTCTCGGCAATCTGCAAGCGCGACTCAAGCGTCTTTATCTTTCTCTGCGCCTTTATTCTTTCCGAGCAGTAATCAAGCGCGCAAAGAAGCGCCGCCTCGCTCTTTGAGCAACGTCTGCTTACGCCCTCGATCTCTCTCATCTTTCTGTCTACTATGCTTACAAGCGCCTCAACCGCCTCGGGAGACTCCTCGCTGATAACGTTCATTTCGATATCAGCAACTCTGATGGTATACTTCTGCTTCATGATTTTATCCTCTCAATCGTCATTATTTTCTCTAATCTTTTTCAAATTTTTATTTTTGGTTTTATGTCTTTCCTGTATTTTGTGATAGATAAAATATCCTATACAGCTAACTATTCCCGCTATGATAAATATGATCGCCGCAGTCTTAAGGCTGTTGTTTCCAAGCGCGCTTCCGCCAAGCGTTGACATAACTATGGAGGGCAGGCGCGAGAACATCGTAAGCGCAATATATGCGGGGATACTCATTTCCGTCATGCCTATCACGTAAGTAAAAAAGTCCTTTGGCGTGCCCGGAATCAAAAACAGCAAAAAGGTCATCACGTTTCTCTTTTTGGGATCGTTAAGAATCGGAAGCGCGTCTATCTTTTCACGTGGATAAAGTGACTCAACAAGTCGCCGTCCGAATTTTCTCGCAAGGAGTATGGCAATAATGCTTCCTGTCATTATTCCAATGATGCACACGAGCGTTCCCACCCAATAACCAAAAGCGTATCCCGCCGCTATCTCCAACAGCTCGCCGGGCACGAGCGCGATCACCACCTGCAAGGCGCAAAGAAGCACCATACAGATAAATCCAAGCAGGTAATTTTGGGATATCCATTCCTTTATAACGTCTGTATCGGAAAAGTACGTCCGCAAAAATATAACACACGCCACGGTAATAATGCACACGACCACGGAAATTATTGAAAGCAGGGTTGCGGCGCTCTTTTTTGAATAACGTTTTGTCTGTTCGAGCGGCTTATCCGCAAAAAGACTCTTTAGCCTTTGACTTCGCTCACCATTTTTGCTCACGTCACTTCTCCTTTCAAAAAATTTTACCGATTATATTATATCACATATATATCGCAAATAAAATACCCTTCATTAAAATAACACAATTTTTTTACTTTTTTGTTTTTTTAACGTCGTTGCGCTTCATATTCCGTCAAAAAACAAACGCGCAAGCCGATTTTTTCGACCTGCGCGTTTGTTTAAAAAAGCTTAAGCTCTCTTGGAAAGAACGTTATTCTCGTATTCAACCACGTCAGCGTACCACTCGTTACCGCTCTTTACGCCAAGAC
>JAZQTY010000194.1:0-2369 GCA_045631025.1 Eubacteriales bacterium | reverse complement strand
GTGTTTTTTGAGTAGGGCAACTATCAACGCGAGGACTAATATACCGACCACTATCATAAACAGTATTTCAAGCTCGAAATAAACAGCAACGGCGGTAATTGCAAATGTAATAGCTCCTATTATAAACCAAAGACGTATTTCATTCTTGAAAAAGTTACTTGCGAGGATAATCGCGATACCTGCGAAAGCAAAAGCATATATCATATCTCGGTGTCCTCTCTCGGTATTATTCCCTCTTGCTCTAACTTGTATCGCATAAGGTTGATAAGATAGGGGGCGCAGGTGCGATCTCCGCTATCCCAATTCTCTATCGTTCTTCTCGGTATGCCGAAATACGTTGCGAATTTACGTTGTGACATTCCCGAGAGGGCGCGTAATTCTTTGAAAGTCATAAAATCAACTCCTTTCTTGTATTCTATCACGTTGTTTTTAACGGAAAGTGAACGGAAAATAAACTTTTATGCTGCTATCTTTTTGAGTGCCTTTTGTGCCGAGGGTAGCCATACGTTGTTTACGTATTCGGTAACATCTGCCGAGGGGGTGCTATTATGGTCTGCGTAGAATTGGAGTATCTTGTTTCTCTTAATGTCAAATTCGATAGTTGCAAGGGGTGTTTCGGTATCGGTTGCGGAACGGACAAAGAATATTAAACTCTGCTCTCTTGCTTGCTTTTTATCATAGCCGAGCTTGCCTACACAATGGTGCAGGGCTTCTCCCTCGCGCACAAGCTCGCTCGGTGTTTGCGCTATGTAGATACAATATGCGCCGTTATCAATGCTTTGCAGGGGCATAAATTTACGCGCTACGGCGATAAAGTTTTCTATAAGGTGTTTGTCCTCTTCCTCGCGCTTCTTGCGGTCTTGCTCGTTCTTTATGGCGATCTCACGGCGCATATCGTCTATACGTATATCGTGTTCGTGCATAAAGTTATGGGGATAGCGGTTTTTGTCCTTGGACATATCAACGTTAAGGTATTGGCAAGCGCGGAGATAATCGGCGTAAAGGGTGTTATTGATATTCTGCTTTTCAAGGTAGGCAAAATAACGGTCATACTCGGTTTTAACGAGGTCACGGACGGGCTTATAAACGCGTGCTATAAGCTCCTTTCTGCAAGCTTCAATGCGGTGCATTTCCTTAATGCTCTTGCCCTGCTTGTACGCGGAGAGAATTGCGCTTATATAGAGTATATCCGACGAGAGAATATCGCGGTTGCGTCCGATGAATTTGCGGAATGCTTTATCCTTGCCGACTTTCTCCAAAATCTGCTTTGAGAGGACATAAGAGGACAGCAGACCGAGCTTTACAAGGTATTCGGCTTGGGGGTATTTCTCATAGGTGCGGAGATATTCTATAATATCACCACCACGGAAAAGGTCACAAGCGGAATACTTGAACGTGGGGAGCTTATAGGCATATTCGGGGTTTACAATGCTTGAAAAGGGGTTGTAATACTTATCGTCGGCAGGATACCACTTGTTATCTTCAAACCAACGCGGAGCATTGGTCGATCTCATTCCCTCATAGAAAAAGCCGACTTTATATCCGCCCATATAGGAATACTCCATATCGCGAACAAAGCATTTATCGGAGTGCAGACCGTGGACGGCTACCTGCTTACAATACCACTTGTTCTTATATACCTTGACGGCGCACGTTACCTTGACAAGCTCTCCGTCATTCTTGGTGAGGTAGGAATAAAAGCGGAGTTGTCCGCAGGGCTTGTAGTTCCTGCTCTTGTCTATCTTCTCGATCAGAGCGAGGATATATTTGGGCGTGGGCTTTATTTTCTCGATCTTCATAGCTTACTCCTTAAAACAAATCAAAAATAGATATTTGGTCGGTGTCTTGGGGCTTGGTAGGTTTCGGTATGCTTGGGTTGGCTTGGGTAGGTTTGGGTAGGATTACCGCCTTTTTCGGCTCGGCTTTCGGCTCTGCCTTGGGCGCGGTCTTGGGTGCTTTCTTCTCGCTTGCAGGGGTTGCGTTCTTGGTGGGGATAATCTTCTTGTAGGGAGTGCCGTCAAGGTTGAATAATTCTCCCTCTATGGCTTCTTCCTCAAAATAGTGGATAGACCAACCGAAAACTGTGTTATCGTCAATACAAGCAAAATTCGCGCCTTTCTGCGCTACCTTTCGCGCCTGCTCTCCTGCATACTTGAAAAATCCTGCGAGGGTTTTGCGGTTGATGAGTTGCTTTCCGTCTTTGGTGATAGGTGTTCCGTTGTTAATCTTCTCTGCGAGGGTTGCGCTTGCGTTTGCTTCAAGATAGGCGAGGATACGTTCCTCGGGTACGTTGTTGGCGGTTAAGTTGAGTTTCATATTTTCTCCTTTCACGGACTTGTGACCGTTCCCTTTCGGGAGTGCATTACCCG
>JAZQTY010000193.1:0-1578 GCA_045631025.1 Eubacteriales bacterium | reverse complement strand
GTGTACCTTGCTTGTCGGAGTAGGAATATCCTTCGTTAAAAAGAAAAGAAAGCTCTTTGCCGTTGGAACCTTCGGTCTTCTTTCGACCGCAATCGTTTACCACGGAATTTACAATATTCTTATTCAATCAGACTATATTTTAATAGGTGCGTTGTTGCCTATTATTACGTATATTCCGTTCCTTGTTTGGCGATTCAAAGTAAAGAACAAGCAAAATAAGCTCGCGGAGGTCAAAAAATGAAAAAAACAGTTGCCTCTATTATTTTGCTGCTGGCGCTATCTATCATCCTAACGAGTTGCGGAGCTGACGTGCCGCGCCCCGAGATCAAGGAGGGCAGATTCAACATTTCCGTTACCTATGAGTATAACGGTGAGACTAAAACCGCCTCGGGCGTTTACGTTTGCAAGTATGACGGAATTATTTGGTATAACCCAAACAGAGATCCATTCGTAAGTTGGGAAGAAAGCTTTGAGGGGGATATAAAAGACGGCGGTATCCTTCCGATATGTACTACCGATGCCGGCGAAGAGATATTTATAGGTATGCTTCTGTATCCCGAATATTTTATGGGAGACCCCGAGTATGCCGATTACACACCGCTCGTTCGCGCCGAGATTTTCTCTTCCAAGCGTCAGTCTGATGATCCGGAGATTCTCGCCGAATACGGTGTTAAGCTTATCAGCTACGAATACGACGAGCCGATTGAAAACACTTTCAAATAATATATTGCGGAGAATTATCATGATTAAAAACAGAACAGCACAGCTGATTTATCAAACGATTTATTGCACGCTCGGTCTTGTGGGCTGCGTTGCTTGCCTCGGAATCTTCGACGATATTACGATGTTTCGCTGGGACTTTTACACGTATTTTACTAACCTGAGTAACTTCTTATGCGTTGGCGTTATGGTGGTTGCGCTTATTCAAACCATAAAGAAAAAGGAAGACGGCTACGTTAAAGCTTTACCTATGCTTAAGTTTATTGGTATGCTTGGAATTTTACTTACTTTCCTTGTGTTTAACATTATGCTCGCGGGTGCCGAGGGGCGCGATCCCCAGCTTAACTGGAGAATAGGCAGCCTCCTCTTCCACGTTGTTCTTCCTATAATGTACATACTGGATTGGTTTTTGTTCTACGAGAGAAAGAAGACTACTTGGCGCTATCCTGTCGCTTCTATAAGCTTTCCTCTTGGTTATGCTGTATTCCTTTTAATACACGCCGCTATTTTGGGCTTCGATACATCTATTTTAACCCCAACAGGAGCTACTCTTATTTACCCCTATTTCTTTATCAATCTTGAGACGCAGGGTGTTCCCGGAGTTTTGATGTGGATTGGTATTCTTTCCGTTGCATTTGTTGCGGTTGGGTTTGCATTCTTCGGCATTGACAGACTTGGAAAGAAAAAATAAAACATGTTTCAGGAGTAAACGTATTATCATGAACGTACTTGTTAGAAAAATGAGTAGCCTTAAGCTTTTGAAGGTTGAGCTTATATTAGGTACTATTTTTTCGTCTTTAGCTATGATAGGTATTCCTATCAGTATTTTCTGTTTGGTACCGGATCTTTTGAGAGAGC
>JAZQTY010000192.1:0-5750 GCA_045631025.1 Eubacteriales bacterium | reverse complement strand
ATTCGATACTTCCCGAAGGTAAATGTCCATATAAAATTTCCGATTCCATTTTTGATACAGTAAATTGCGCTGACTGTATTCTTCTTTCGGTAAAGCCACAGAATATGACTGACGTTCTTGAAGAAATTTCTGCCGTTAGAGCGCATTCTCAAAAACTATATATAACTATTGCGGCAGG
This sequence comes from Eubacteriales bacterium, assembly GCA_045631025.1. Lineage (GTDB taxonomy): Bacteria > Bacillota > Clostridia > Oscillospirales > CAG-272 > HGM12713. The sequence continues at coordinate 5,572 of JAZQTY010000192.1, read as the reverse complement.
TGTTTCCGTAAGCTCTGTTTCGTGCGCTCTCGGCAATGCTCGAACCGTAAGAGTCCTCCCAAATCTTCCCATGACTGTGGGACACGGTGTATCTGTTATTTGCAGAAACGACGAAATCTCGAAGGATGATTTTGCTTTTGTCTGCTCTATCTTTGAGCCTACCGGTAGCAATTTGATTATTGACGAGACCGAAATGAACAGAATTATCGGAGTTACCTCGTCGTCTCCTGCGTACGTCTTTAAATTTATCAACGCAATTTACAAAGGAGCACAAGCCCAGGGATTGCCTACGGATGGACTCGTAGATGCAATCTGTGACGTTTTTATAGGTTCGGCGTTGCTTCTTAAACAATCCGGTGAATCTCCAGAGCAGCTCGCATCAAAGGTTGCTTCCAAAGGCGGAACTACCGAGCAGGCGCTTCTTTGCCTTGAACGTGCGGATATAGACGGGATTGTTCTTGATGCTATGCTTGCATGTACAAAACGAGCTGACGAGTTGGGCTCAAACAAGTAATATCTTATAGAGCTTTCGCATAATTGTTTATTAAATACTTTTATGCGGAGGTTTAAGCTTGGTATTTAAAAGGTATTCAAAAAACAGCACGGAAGCGGAAAAAGCAAAAATAGTTTTTCAATTTGCCGTAATGCTCATATTATCCGTGGTCGGCGGTATTTGCTTTTCAAATATGCTTACGCCGACGGCTATACAGCGATTTACAGCGAAGCTTTATATAAGCTTTAACGCATCGTCTTCCGACGTTTCTTTTTTAGATATTTTCTCAAAAATAGCGTTAGTAGACGTGGCTTGCGTTTTGTTGCTTTTCGTGTTTTCTTTTTCCTTCATAAACTACGTCGTATCCGATATCACAATACTTTTTTGCGGATTTAGATTCGGTGTAAATTCAGCGGTTATAAAGTTGGCGGGATTTGAACAATTGGGAATAGGCAATTCCCTTGTGTTTTGGATACTTAAGGGATTGTTACTGCTTTTCGTTCTTTTATACGCTTGTCTTGCAGCGTTCAAATCGTTAGAATTAAGAAAAGCAGGAGTAAGCAGAAGAACCACGATAAATAACAAGTCTTTATTTCGCATCGTCTTATATACAATTAGCGCGATCATCATCACACTTTTGATTGACGGACTTTACTGTCTTTTAATATACGTTTTATAAATAAAAATAAAGGATGTTTAAAATTGAAAAGAACAAACGAAAACAAAAAAAAGAAATTTAAGCTGTTCGATATGAACCGCGACGGCAAGGGCGTTTATGAGGCTGAAAGCAGAAAGCCTAATCTTATATTTTTCTTTAAACTGCTATTTAGAAAATTCACGCAGCTTTTACAGTTAAATCTTTTAATGCTGCTCATGGTTATTCCGCTCATTGTCGTATTGTTTATTTTTCTCCTTGGAGAAAAAACACCGACGGCTCCGGATGTGTTGTACGCGCCGCTTTATGGAATAAACTCACTTATTGATTCTCCCTCTGCTTCTGTAATGCTTGATTTATCGTTCATACAGATGGAAATTCCCGTATTCAGTCCGGTTGTAAATATAATAATTATAGCTATGTTTATCATTTTAGCTGTAACTTGGGGATGGCAAAACGTAGGTTCTGCATACGTTTTGCGTGGACTTTTCAGAGGAGATCCCGTATTTGTATTTTCTGATTACATATACGGTATAAAGAAGAATTTTAAGCAAGCGTTCTTCCTTGGGCTAATAGACTTTTTATGTAGCGCTGTTCTTGTTGTTGACTTCATGTATTTTTATAACCTTACGGGCTCGTTCGGATTTGACTTTATGTATATTGCGATTCTTGCACTTTCCATTATTTGGATAATGATGAGATTTTATATATACAATCTTCTCGTTACGTTCAATCTCAAGAATTTGAAAATACTAAAAAATGCGCTTATTTTCTCCGTACTTGGAATTCTCCGAAACGTTGTAGCTCTTATAGGAATTGCCCTGCTTTTAGCAATTCATATATTCCTTATAATACTGCTTCTGCCATACGGAATATCAATTCCTTTGGTACTTCCCTTTGTTTATATTGTATCTACGATTGGATTTATTGCAACCTACGCAGCATTCCCCGTAATCCAAAAATACATGATAGATTCCTACCAATCAAATAGCGACCCCGAAAACAATGAAGAGATCGCTTCTGATACCACTGATACTGTCGCAGAGTAAAATATTACAAAGAAATCCGATTTTGCTGTTATATAGCAAAATCGGATTTTTCGTTTAGGTTATTTTTTTTGATAAATATTCATCAATGGCGCTTGCCGCAAGCTTTCCTGCACCCATTGCAGATATTACCGTAGCAGCTCCCGTGACGGCGTCTCCACCGGCATAAACGCCTTCTTTGGTCGTTGCTCCCGTTGCCTCTTCAACTATTATTCCGCCTCTGACGTTAACCTCAAGTCCGTCAGTAGTCATTTTAATTAAAGGATTTGGCGACGTACCGATTGACATTATTACGCAGTTAACGTCGAGAACAAACTCGCTGTTTTCTACCGTTATGGGGCGTCTGCGTTCTCTTTCGTCGGGCTCACCAAGCTCCATTCTTACACATTTCATTCCCGTAACGAAGCCGTTTTTAGGATCGCGTTTATCATTGGGATTTTCATATCCAAGAATTTCGATGGGATTATTTAAGAGCCTAAACTCAATTCCCTCCTCAATCGCATGCTCAACCTCCTCGCGCCTTGCGGGAGGCTCCTCCATAGATCTTCGATAAACTACGTATACCTTTTCTGCGCCAAGGCGCAGAGCGGTTCTTGCAGCGTCCATAGCGACGTTTCCACCACCTACAACGGCGACTCTGCCTCCCTTCATAATGGGAGTTTGTGGAGAAGATTTATACGCTTTCATCAAGTTTGATCTTGTGAGAAATTCATTTGCAGAATATACTCCCTTTAAGGATTCTCCGGGAATTCCCATAAAGTTAGGAAGTCCCGCGCCGGAGCCAATGAACACCGCCTCGTTCCCCATATCAAAAAGCTCGTCAACAGTAAGTGTTTTGCCTATAACGATGTTAGTTTGAATATCCACTCCCATTTTTATAAGGTTGTCTACTTCTTTTTGTACTATTGCTTTCGGAAGTCTGAATTCGGGAATGCCGTAAACCAAAACACCGCCTGCGGCGTGAAGCGCCTCGTATACGGTAACCTTATATCCCTTTTTAGCAAGATCACCTGCGCAGGTAAGACCTGATGGCCCCGAACCTACGACTGCAACTTTATGACCGTTATAGGCAGGTATTGAAACCGCTTCGTCAGAATGCGCATTATGCCAATCGGCGACAAATCTTTCAAGTCTGCCAATTCCAACGGGCTCGCCTTTAATTCCTCTCACACACTTGCTTTCGCACTGCGTTTCTTGAGGACAAACGCGACCGCAAACTGCGGGGAGACTCGATGACTTACTGATTATCTGATATGCTCCCTCGAAATCACACTCGCGTATTTTAGCTATAAATTCGGGAATATGAATATTTACAGGGCAGCCGTTAACGCATGGCATATTCTTACAGCTTAAGCATCTGTTTGCTTCGTCTATTGCGACTGCTTCGGAGTAACCCGTTGCCACCTCGTCGAAGTTATGCGCCCGAATTTCGGGTTCTTGCGTTGGTATCGGGTTCTTTTTTAGTGACATATTAGGCATTTATTTTTCCTCTTTACTGAACAAATTGCATGCTTCCTTGTATGCGTGTCTTTCGAAATCAACGTACATATTCGATCTTGACATAGCTTCATCAAAATCTATCTCATATCCATTGAAATCAGGTCCGTCAACACAGGCGAATTTTGTGATTCTCTCTCCATCACGAACAAGCGTCAAACGACAGCCACCGCACATTCCCGTTCCATCGATCATGATAGGGTTCATAGAGACTGTACAGGGTATTTGGGTTGGACGTACTGCCGCAACAACGAATTTCATCATTATTAGCGGACCTATCGTTATTACCTCGTCAAACGTTTCTCCGTTTGCAAACATCTCGTTAAGCGGAACGCACACGTTACCTTGAGTACCGTAGGTTCCATCATCGGTCATTACGTAAAGCTTGTCTGAAGCCTTTGAAAATTCATTTTCAAGTATAACCAGCTCCTTGCTTCTAAAACCAATTATAGACGTAACGTGACATCCAAGCTCATGCAAGCGTTCGGCAACAGGCAAGGCTATTGCACAACCTACGCCGCCACCGACGATGCATACCTTCTTTAACCCGTCAAGCTTCGTTGGCTTGCCAAGCGGTCCAACAAAATCGGATATATATTCACCTTCATTTTTTTCATTCAGCTTTTTAGTTGTTGCGCCAACGATTTGAAATATAATTGTTATGCTTCCTTCGAGCCTGTCAAAGCCTGCAACTGTCAAGGGGATTCTTTCCCCCTCCTCGTCGACCCGTAAAATTATAAACTGTCCGGGCTCTGCCTTGGCAGCAACGAACGGTGCAGATATCTTCATCAACGTTACCGTGTCGTTAAGTGCTTCTTTTTTTAATATTTTATACATTAGAATTAGCTCCTTGAACCAAAATTGCACAACCAATATTCTACCACATTTAAGTGACAATTTCAAGTACTATATAACAAAAAATCGGATACACTTCAAAAAAGTGTATCCGATCTGAACTGAAATTACTTATTGCCGGTGAGCTTTGCAATCTCGTCAGCGAAGTTCTCTTCTTTTTTCTCGATGCCCTCGCCCTTTTCAAAAAGGTCAAAGGAAACGATCTTGATGGAACCGCCGAGAGCCTTTGCGGTGTTCTTGGTGTAAGTGCCGACGGTCATGTCGTCTTCCTTAACATAAGCCTGCTCAACAAGGCAAACGCGCTCGTAGAACTTACCAAGACGACCGGAAACGATCTTTTCAAGAATTGCATCGGGCTTGTTTGCGTTCTTGGGATCATTCTTCATTTGAGCGATAAGAACAGCCTTCTCCTCGTTAACCGCCTCTGCGGGAACATCCTCAATATTTACGTACTGGGGAGGATTGCCTGCAGCGATCTGAAGTGCGATATTCTTTGCGTACGCAGCAAATTCATCCTTGTCAGCAACGTCGGTGTCAAACTTAACGATAACACCGGTGGAGCCAAAGCCGTGAATGTAAGAAGAAGTAACACCCTCAACCAATACGAAGCGGCGAACGGAAAGGTTCTCCTTGATAACAGCGATCTGCTCGATGAGAGTCTGCTGTACAGTGTTTGCGGTATCGCAATAGTTGGTTGCGAGAAGCTCCTCAAGAGTAGCGGGCTTGTTAGCTATAATAGTTTCAAGCACTCCGGATACGAAAGCCTTGAATGCATCGCTCTTAGCAGCGAAGTCAGTTTCAGCATTTACCTCTACCATAGCGGTGTAGCCGTCCTTGGTAAGGATATCAACACGACCCTCAGCCGCGATACGACCAGCCTTCTTTTCAGCGGTTGCAAGTCCCTTCTCACGAAGGATCTTTACTGCTGCCTCGAAGTCACCATCAGCCTCAACAAGAGCTTTCTTGCACTCCAAAGTCGGAGGCCAAGCGGTCTTAGGAAGACAACACTTAGCTACAACTCCTTGG